>DZBC01000015.1 GCA_022729835.1 Sulfuricurvum sp.
GTGGCAAAAAGCCCGGCTTGTGGGCCTGCGCGCAGGAGTTGCTGCGGCATAACACGATGGGTATAGCTATACGCCACAGAAGATAAAAACCCTTCAAAACTCCCATCGAAGTACCACACGCTACAGCTCTCCTAGCAACGCACTGTGTGCATCAAAAAGTGAAGGTTGCACCTTTCGCGGCTTTTGGAGCAGAGCGGTCTCGATCCGTTCAAAACGTAGAGGCTCGAATGCCGCGCCGCCTACGGTAATAAAGTAACGCGCGCGTGAGAGTGGAATCTTCAGACGCTCCAGATCGGCAATACGAAGCGCACCATAACGCCGCGCACGCAAAATCTTGCCTACGCTGCGCACGCCCAGTCCCGGCACCCGCAGCAGCATCTCCCGATCGGCGCGGTTGATCTCGATGGGGAAGTGCTCAAGGTGGCGCAGTGCCCACGCCGTTTTGGGATCGAATCGCTCATCCAAAAAAGGATGCTCCTGTGACACAATCTCCTCATATCCAAAGCCATAAAAACGCATCAGCCAATCGGCCTGATAGAGCCGATGTTCGCGCAACAGCGGCGGCGGAGTGGCGAGCGCGGAGTAGTGTGTGGGTATTGGCAGGAATGTAAGCGCTGTAATAAACGCGCTTAAGCAGCGCCTGCGCATACAACGCAGAGCTAAGGCGCAAAATCTCCAAATCCGATTCGGGGGTCGCGCCGATAATGAGCTGGGTACTCATACCGATGGGTTTGCGGCCTTGCTCAAGCGAAAAATCCCTTGCAATTTGCAGGGGGCGCAGCACTGATTCACGGCTCTTTTGGGGGGCAAGCAGCACCAAACTGCGAGAACTTGGCAGCTCGATGTTGGAGCTGACGCGATCGGCCAAAAGTGACGCCTCCTCAATAAGCACGGCGTCGGCTCCGGGAATCAACTTAAGATGCACATAACCGTTAAAACCGTATTCATAGCGCAAAATCTTCAAGGTGTTGACGAGCAGGCGCATGGTATGGTCTTCACTGCTGATGATACCCGAACTCAAAAAGAGCCCTTCGATGTAATTACGCTTATAAAAATTAATCGTCAAATCGGCCACTTCACGCGGTGTGAAGGCGGCGCGGCGGCGGTCGTTGCTTGCACGGTTGATGCAGTAAGCGCAGTCGTAAATACAGTGGTTGGAAAGAGAATTTTGAGCAACGAAATACAGCGTCCATCCGCACTAAAGGCGTGGCAGATGCCGCTAGAGTGGGTTGCGCCAAGACTCCCAAAACTCTCAGTGCGCGTCGAACCTGATGACGAGCACGAAACATCGTATTTGGCGGCGTCGGTCAGGATGGATAGTTTCTCTTCGATGGTCATAACCCAAAGGGTAGCGAAAGCATAAAAGCAACAAGGAAAATATGGCACTTTGCCATGAAAAGGGCTTACATGTAAGCCCTAAAACCAGATAAGGTAGCGTCCAATGAGGCCAAGAACCAGCAATAGGAAGAAGACTTCAATAAAGCGATGGATTATGTGTAGTAGTCACGATCGCTCTTTTGTTTCAGCGTGACACGCTTGAAGCGACCAGAAAATGTGTTGTACTGCCAGCCGATCCAGTAGCGATAGCTGTAAACCATACGTGATAAGATGACGAAACCCAGAACTGCTAAAGTGATAAGATAAAAATTATGAAACATAGTAACCTCTAATGTCGAATTTGCGGTGCGATTATAGTGGCTTTCAGTAATCATTAGCAAATGAAACGCATCAAAGTTGATACAAAGTGACTAAAGAAAACACAAAATTCTCAAAGTTACTTTGCATATGATGTTCTAGGGTGCCAAACGCGCCATCTGCCACCCTTGGGGGGTTCGGGTGTAGAGGATACGGTCGTGCAGGCGGCTTTCGCGCCCCTGCCAAAACTCAACGCTCTGGGGGATAATGCGATAGCCACCCCAAAAGTCGGGCAGGGGGATTTCACCGTCAAGAAACTTCTCTTTCATCTTCTCTAGCATCATCGAAAGTGCTTTGCGTGAGGTGAGCACTGTACTTTGATCACTTACCCATGCACCCAGTTGCGAGCCGCGTGAGCGCTTCATGAAGTAGGCCGCTGATTCAGCCACGCTGATCTTTTCGCAGCGGCCGCGAATGCGCACCTGCCGCTCAAGCTCCAGCCACAAAAAAGCTGCTGCAACCTGAGGATTGGCCGCAATTTGACGCGCTTTAACGCTGTTGTAGTTGGTGAAAAAGACAAAACCTTTTTCATCAAATATCTTCAGTAGCACCGCGCGGATATCAGGAAAGCCCTCTGCATCGGCGGTGGCGAGCTGCATGGCGTTGGGCTCGAGCACTTCGCTTTGCAGCGCCTCGCCAAACCACTTTTCAAACTGCACAAAAGGACTCTCATCGACATGAGATTCATCAAGTTCTCTGGCGCGGTAATCGCGGCGCATATCATAAAGGTTAAGCATGGGTAGCTCCTTGTGTGGGCCAATCGCGCTGCAAACGGCGCAGCGGCTCAGCAGTGGGTTTACCAAAGCAGTACCCTTGAATCAGATCGACGCCGTGATCGAGCACAAAGAGTAGATCCTCCTCTTCTTCGACCCCTTCGGCAAGAACATCGATGCCGTTGTCTTTGGCGATGGTATAGAGTCCTCGATAGATCGACTGTTTGAGGTTGTCGCGGGCAATTCCGTCGATGATGGCACGATCGACTTTGATAACATCGGGACGGAGTTTAATAAGCATATTGAGCGACGAATACCCCTCACCCACATCATCAAGCGCGATGCGAAACCCCTGCTCACGGTAGTAGGTGAGAATACGCGCCAAATGCGCCTGATCGGCAGTATGATGGGTTTCGACCACCTCAAACACTACTTGGGCGGGGTCAAAGTTGAGCTGCTTGGCCCACTCCACCGTGGACTTGAGGCAAAACTCAGGGTCATAGATGGCGGTGGGAATAAAATTGATAAAGATTTTGGTTTTGATCTTTTTCACAGCAGCCGTTTTGAGCGCACTTTCACGTGAAAGCCGATCCAGCATAAAAATCTGATCGTTGCGTGCCGCTTTATCAAAGAGCTCTCCGGGAAACATCAAAGACCCATCCATCTTGACACCCCGCACCAGTGCCTCATAAGCAACGATCTCCCGTTTGTGCGTATCGACAATCGGTTGAAAGTAAGAGGTCAGGCTCTGCTCTTGCAAAATATCGAAAAAGGAGCGATCTTCAATAACATTGAGATAGTAATCGAGAGTTTTGGCAAAAAGGAGTGATTCTAACTTGAAACGTTTCTCTTTGGGGTGGATATGCAGTTTGATGCGCTTGCACTCCATTTCATTGAAATGAGCACGAAAAGCCGCCGCATGGGTTTCAAAAAAATGCTGAGGCTCCTCCACGCACACACGAATCACTCCGTGCAGACTGGGCATAGGGACAAAAGGAGCCATAAATCGCTCAAGTTTGCGCTTCACTTCGGGGATGTCACAAAAGAGATAGAGATAACCAGACTCTTTGGGAATCAACGTAAGGGTTTTGCAATGGCACGTCATAATGATCAAGCTCCTTTTTTGTCTGTAGTCTATCTTACATGTACCCCTTTTGGAAGCTTGTTTTTGTCTTTTGAGTAGTAGCGCTCGATCCATGAACGTTCGATGTCGCTCATGGTACGATCGTAAACCTCTTTTTGACGCGCTGCCTCTCGGTCGGCAAAGCGCTGATAGATCAGATCCTCTTGCGCCCTAACCGCATTGGTTTGCGTTTGCGGTAGGGCGCACCATTTTTGAAGTTCCCCTCGAAGCAAGGCCAGCTCCTGCTCTAAAGCATCAAGCTTATGTCGGGTACTTTTGCGCTCCTCTGTGATTTTGAGCCGATTGGCACGTGACCAATCCAGTAGTTCATCAAGGTGACGCAACACCATCGGCAGGGGCAATGGCCGACGATTCAGAAGAAACAGACCGTTTTCATCGATCCGCCCGGCGCCCTCGGGAATGCGTGCATTGAGCGTAACACGCGCTTTGGGCGAAAGGGCGCTTTGATTGGTGCTCAGTTTGATGGCCTGACGCAGCGCATCTCTGGTCGCTTCACTCTCCCAAACGATGCGCTCAAGACGTTGGGTTTCGTTCTCAAGATAGGCATCGTCGGTGTAGAGCTCCGACCATGCGGCTTCGACTTTGGCGTACCGCTCGCTAAGTGCGCTGCACTCCTCATAGGTAGCCGCTGATACATGGCTAAGCACAAAGAGGGTGAGGGCGGCAAAAATGTACTTCATGGGATACTCCTTAAATCTAATGACAATGACGCTCATCAGGACCGATTCCGATGAACTGGCCTGAGGGGCAGGGGGTGCACCTGCGGCTCTCTTTGGGTAAATCGGGTTCTTGAGGTGACTGTGTGAGTTTGACCGTAGTGATCTTTGTGTAGAGCGGAAAGTTTTTGGCGTTGAGGCGCATTTTGTTTTCGAGTGTGAGCGCTTTCAGATGCGCTTTGAGCGCCGTATCATCACTCGGCCCATAAATCGTATAGACGACAGAGGTACATTTGGCCGTGCGCTCGAGATAGTCCGCTGTCTCTCTCAAGAGGTAATACTCTTGCTTGGATGATGATGGTGTGCCAAATGTTTCAGAAGATGCCTCGTCTTTAGCGTCGAACCCATCGTTGGCGTTGCGCTCTTTAAATTTACGGATATTCTCTTCGTTGGCTTCGCGGATCGTATCGCCGCTAAAACGCCCCTCATCTTCATCACCCCCATACTCTTCAGTGCGCTGCGTGCGTTCGCTTTCGCGTGTATCCCATGCCGCCGTATCAAAACCGCTGTTGCCACGATCGCGCACACACAGCCCCTCATCACCGCACACCTTATCCATCGGACAGTCGTGGTCTCTTTTGCAAGGGACGATCTGCGCACAAACGGCACCAACCTGACGACTACATGTAAGGGCTTCTTTGGCCTCGTCATCGGCGTGGGCGCCCAATATACGCGCTGCGTCGGCCTCTACACTCAGATCGTCCTGTGGTGCTGTGGGCACACTTTGCATACAGGTTTGCAGCGCGGTTTTGAACTCCGCAAGCGCTCCGTCTTGCGCGTCGTCACCCCCCGACGCATCAAGTTCGGCGCGTATCTGCTCATAACGATCTTGGACACCTTGTATCTGCTGCGCTTGGGTGTCGATACGCTCCATAAGCGCACCAAGCATCTCTTGAGCCTCCGCAAAAGCCGCCTGCGGAAGCGCGGCAGCCTGTAGTGCCGCATGGATCCGCGCGGCAAGCGTCTGTGCCTCCCCTAACAAGACGGCCGATGAAATCTCTGGCACCTCAACGGTCATGCTCATCAGGGGCTTTAGGGTCTCAAACTTTTGTATCCACAAACGCATCTCATCTGTCGCGCCGGAGGCTGCGCCTTGTTCCGACACTAGCGCCCCATAATGCTTGCTGATTGTTCCTGCGATGCGCAGCGCTTCCTTGGCTTCGTGACGCGCGGCGGCGGCGGCGCTTGAAGCAAGCTTCTCGTAATTTTTGCACTCTTTAAGTCCCATGGTGTCGCTGACCTGATCGACGTAACTGCAGGCCTCCAATCTCAGTTCAGCCGACATCTCCTCATGCGCCTTGAGCCTCTGCATCTGGGCGCTTAAATCGGCTCTTAGTCGATCACTTCGGTTGGGATCGCCATCTTGTTTAGCGCACTTGCCCAACAGAACCTGCGCCTCACGCAGCAACGACGCACGCGCAGCATTATGGTTGTGAACCTCTCCAAAGTCGCGCTCAAGTGCCTCTAGTCCAGACTGTAGCGTCTTTTCTTCGGCATCAAGCGACGCTTCGATCTGCTGCAGTTGCGCAAAATCGGCGCGCGTCTGCGCCATGACATCACTACTGTGTTCTTCAGATGCTTGAGCGCAAGGTAGTGTTAGCCCAAACAGTAAAACGATTGTGACCATTACATGTAAGATGTTCATGTCGCACCTCACTGACGTTTGAGATCGATACTAAAGGTGATCGTATCGTCAAATTTGCCGCAGGTTTTGGTTTTTGGGTAGGTTCCCTGCAGTGATGTTTCGGTAAATTTAGCACTCCAAATACCAAGATTTGGAATGCTTAGCGTCTTTTTGTCGATGCTAAAAGTACCATATGCCGTTTCATTTGCCGCATCGACATGAATCCGCCGCTCTCCGCAGTAGTGGTGAAATCCATAGGTGATACTGACGTTGTATTTGTACTGTTTCAGATCGGCACTGCCTACGATATGGTCTTCAAGCGTCACGCTGATCGGAAATTTCTGCGTACCGCTCTGATCCGTCTTGACGGTGACAAAACCCTTGTAGGCGGCAGGAAGCTTAAAACTAGAAGCAGTAGGCTTAGAGGTCGCAGCGGCTTGCTTGCTCGTCCATGTACCGTGTGCCCCTTCATCACTCCATGTGCCGCTGCCGCTGAGGTTGCCTTTGGCATCTTTTTTGATGGTGCCCTTCCAGCTAAACGATCCGCTGCTTCCGCCGGCCATCTTCAGATCGATACTGCCTGTGTCGCCGATCTGACCGGCGAACTCCCCGTTATCGTCGCCTTCATAGCGCACGCTCACTTTTCCGCTAGAAGCGATGGTCATCGTGAAGGTGCCAGAAGCTTGCGTATAGTAGGTGCCCGAACCCTGCCACGAACCGTTCATTGTGCCTGCAAAAGCTATGGGCTTGGCGGTGCTGCCTGCACTGCTACTGGAAGCCTTGCTTGAGCTTGATGCTTTGCTGGAACTTGAAGCCTTGCTGGAACTTGAGAGGGTATCGTTCGGCTTTATGGTCGTCGTACCTGTTGCAGCGCCGCCGCAATCGGCCACCACATCACTCATACCGCGGTAGTTGGAACCTGAGTTGTGCGCCCAAGTCGTCGGTTCAGAGTCGATGATCATATATGTGCCTTTGGGCAGAGAGATATTTGGGCTGGCAATCCAGTAGGCATCGGGTACGCCGCCTTGACCGGGTCTGCCAACACAGCTCCACGGGCCATATACCTTGCCGCTTGCGTCGCGCACGCTGATGGTGCCGGGCTTGCTGCCTTTGGCGTGGTTCCAGTGGTAGTTGGTGATTTTGGAGAGCTTACATGTAGCACCAATACTAAAGGTAGTGGGATTCTTAGGATCGTTCTCTACAGCCGAGATATTGCCCGTAGTCATGATGGTTTGTGCGCCGGAAGATTCGGCGCTGCTTGCCGCAGCGCTCGCAGCATGGGCCGAACTTTTAGAAGTTGTGGCAGAGCGAGAAGAGTGCTGCTTGCTAACCATAATCTCTTGTTGTTTTTCCATACCCGTTTTGATCTGTTCGGTCATCTTTTCATAGCCCGACTCTTTCTCCTCTCCAAAAGTGTCGTAACTGTCGGAAGTCTGACGCTCGCCGACCTGTTCACCCCTGCCTGTTTCATGAGAAGTGAAACGCTCGGTTAGCGTCAATCCTGCTGCAGTCATGTCAGCATCGGTTTGTTTGGCTTTTTCTTGTTGTATTTGCGCTTCCAACTGCTTTTCGAGATGAGCGATCCGTATACTAAGCGAAGCATTTGGCCACTGTTGTATACTCGCTTTGTATCTGCTAAGGGCTGAGCGCAAATCCTTCGCACCGTACGCTTCGTCGCCCTCCGCTTTGTACTCTTTGGCACGCTCTTTTGCCGCAAGCAGGGCGTCTATTTTTCGCTGTACCGCACCGTCTACATCCTTATGAAAACGCAAACTGGTCTGATAGCGCTCCAGCGCATTGTCCAATTGCCGCTCTTTTTCATAATCCTGAGCCTGTTTGATGACAGAGTCAAAACTCTTCACATTTTGCGACGCTTCATTGTAGTAGCCGCTAATCTGCTGCATCATTCCGGGGGTGTGATCATCCCAATCCTTCTGCACCCGCTCTATAATGGGAAGAATGGCACGGAAATTCTGCTCATGGCGTAACACTTTGACTTCGGCAAATGCCGCCTCCATCGCTGCGGCATACTCTTGACGCTTTTCGCGCACTTTTTCGTGAAAAGCCGTCAAAAGAGGATCGCTGTGACGCGGGGGAAGCAGTTGTTTGTTGATCTTATCATGAATCGCACCGACGATACCGCTGGCTTCTTTGATTTTTCCCGATTCAAGCGCTTGAAGTGCTTTGGGCAGATCACGAGATGTTGCTTCCTGCCATCCCTCTTCCCAGCTCTTATACTTGGCCACTTCGCCTTCGCACCACTGAACGTTACCGCCCAGCTCGCACGCTTTTGACTGTTTTTTGACCGACTCGCCCAGTTCGGCGCTCTTGGTCAAATCGTCGGCGTGGGCTTTGGCCTGTTGACGCAAGCCCTCCATAATCTCACTCGATTTTTTGTAGGTGTAGTTGTCGCCTTGAGCCTTGCCGTTGTAGTAGTTGGTCACCATAAAGTCCCGTACCATATCACTGATGGCAAGAAAGATATCGGCGGCTTCAAGGAATTTTCCCTGTGCCATCAGATCATCGATCTCTTTACGTTGCTCTTCCGTACTTTTGAAGTTTTCGGCCCTGGCCATTTCGTGAAGTTTTTGATAAACGGCTTCATCGTTTTTGTGCATAGCATCGAAGATTTTTAGATCCTCTTCGTAATGCTTCTGATCAATATAATTGCGACAACCCAAAAGCACTTTTTTGCTTAGAGGCATCGGCGCATGCCACATGGTCAAAGGTCCGGTTGCCATACATGGACCACCTTTTCCCGGACCATAATAGCCCCCCAGCGAACCGCCTGAAGCTTTACAGACACAATTGTAAAAATCAAGATAATCACTTTTATGTACTTTCAATTTTGCAGCTGCATCATCTATCTGTGCATTTTTTTCTTTGAGGTTTTGCTGTTGCTTGAGTAATTCGTCACGTTTTTTGGATTCTGCTTTTTTCTCATCACTGCGTAGATCATAGCCTTGGGTTGTGTACCACTTTTGCATCGCATTCATTAGGGTTGATCGTCGTTCCGGAGGGGTACTGTGGTATAGCTGCCGAAATTGTTCCATTGTGGGCGTCAGTGGAAGGTCTTCATCAAATTTTCCACCAATAGACTGCATCGATCCGGCAATATGGCTCATGACTGCATCCTTATAGCTTGGATGCTCGTCAATCCATTTGTGAATCTTGCGGTCATCTTCCGTAATATTGGGTGCATCCGGCCATTGTCGGGTTGCTATCATGAAATAGACAGTAGTGCTTTCAAGCGAACCCAATTCTTCACCACGCATCAGTTTATTCATAATGTGATAATAAAAGTTTTGAGAAACCTTTGTAACATCGGAACGGTACCCCGGGCGATCTTCGCCTATGCCACTCTGAACCTCCGGCAAGGAACTGGTATCCATCGGTTTCCCCCAGATCAAGTCATTAACTTTAGTACCCAGCGTCCTATTTGCTTCCGTAGTGAGGATATCGGCACCAAAGTCCAATACGCGTTCGCCTACACCTCTATCTCTCCATGATACATTATCTTCCGACGATGCATTCACGCCTAAGATAATCAATAGAAAAATGAGTTGACAAAAATGGTTAAATAAAGACATGATCTTTCCTTTCTTAAGAAGCTATCAAAATCAATGGGTTGACTTTAATAGACCCTTATATGCAGAGAAGAAAGAAATTGTTAGGCACACACGCAGAAATTCTGCGTGTAGCTTTAATGTTTGTAGTACTGCTTTGGCGTCTTGACGATGAGCTGCTTGACGGCCTGATCGATGCAGGCGCGGATCGCTTTTTCCATGGGGGTGTTGGTGTATTTGCCAAGGCTTAGGGGCAGAGCGCCTTCGCCGCGTCCCAGGGTGGTGCCGACGTTGGCGTTGTAGTCGGTGGTTTGGCCTTCTACTCGGGTAGCGAAGACGACGCGGCCCGATTTCATATCGGTGGCACGTAGATCGATTGCCATGTGCGAATTTTTGCTTCCAGCGCCCGCACTTAGCGGCAACTGACCTGAAAAGAGCGAAAGCCCCATACCGCCGCTATCGGCCTCAAACTCCGAAACCACACCGTAAAGGTAGAGATCAGCCCCTTCGATATGCCCGCGATCCGGCCCCGTATCACGCTCTGCGCGACGGCTCGCACTGAGGTCTTGCTCAAGCATCATGTCTTTCATCGCCTGACGATCCAGCACGATGAAATGGTTGGAGTCAAAAAGTGAGGTCATGAGCATTTCGCGCAGACCGTCGCCGATCTCACGGGTGGCCCCTGCTGCTTTGACCTGAAAGTCACCGATGGCCACATTGACTTTGGGGCCGTTGTAGTCTTGCATCTGCGCTTCATAGACATCCATACCCTGATTATGGGTTGTTTGTGTCTGTGTGGGTACTTCTGGGCCGCCGCAACCGCCAAGCAGTAGCACCGCCGACAAGAGCAGCACACCCAACATCATTTGAGATTTCATCGTTGATCCTTTTTAGTTAAAAAAGCCCATAGCACTGACATAAAGCATGAAGGCTTTGTCCAGCTCCTCGCCGTCGTAGTCATCCATCAGTGGCACCTTTAGACCACCCGATAGCGGCACACCGGGGACGATGTTGGTAGAGCTAAGCTCCATCCACAAGTCTGCTACGCTGAGTTTGTCTTGAGCGAAATAGGTGAATTTCGCATTCACTGCCGCAACACTAGGGATCAGGCCCATATGTGACACTCCAGCCATCAGTGCCATGGAGTCGTCAATGTCACCCATAATCATAGTGTAGTTTACAAGTCCGTGTACACGCACATCAGCAGTGATGTCTTTGACAAGGGTGTGGGTGAGTGCCACAGCACCTTCGCCCATTCCAAGACCCTTTTCATCATCTCCGGTTGCAGCGATGTAGCGTAGTGTCGTGAGATTGAATCCGTAGTCACCTTGCAGATTACCAAAATGGTAGTTCGATGACGCAGAGATATCACCAATGCCAAACTCATCGCTTTCGCCGTTTTGAATCAGCGGAAAACGCACGTCAAAGCCCAGATTGCCCGTAGGGTTGTAGCGGGGAACGATATCGACATAATGGATATCTTTGCCGAAACTTGCCGTAGCGCTCACCGCCATAGCGCCTTCGCCTTTTTTGGCGAACTCAACTTGATTGGTGTGATCGACGATTTCATTTTTGTAGGTTTGTAGGGTCGCCAATTCACTGGTGCCAGAGACACTCATCGCTGGACAATCGTATTCACCAGTTGCCCAATTGTATACGCACCCATCACCATGTCCTGGTGAAGCCAAAAGTGCCACGGCGCCTAGCGCCAACGTTGCGATTACCTTTTTCATCTTCTGCTCCTTAGTTTGTACTTAGAAACATTATATACCTTGGGTAGATAAAAAGTGACTGAAACAAGGGTTACATGTAAGGCTTTATCGGTAATAGAGACGTAATGTACCCAATACCATCAGCACCAGCGCCCATTCACGCATTGAAGCGTCATAAAAAAGCACAAAAATAGCCCAAAGCATCAATCCAAAGCCGATGATCAGCGGGTTAATGTACTCCGAGAGCAGCTTTTGCAGCCACGAAAGCTGTAGCTTAGAGAGCTCCACTTCAAGGCTGCCTTCGCTGGCACGGCGCAAGGTGGTGCGCAGCGCTTTGATATCGGTGGGCAGGGCTTTGAACTCATCGATGATGGTCTCCAAAAGGCTCTCTTTGGCCCCCAGCGCGCGGGGGATGTTGCGCTGCAGGATCGGCAGGATGTCTTTGATGCCGTTGAAGTTTTCGATGTAGGTCGTGCCCAGCCCTTCAATGATGGCACTGACGCGCAAAATATAGATCGCCTCTTGGGGAAGTTTAAAGGGGAGGGTGCGGGTCTGCTCCATCACCTCAAAAGCGAGCTGCTGCATACTGCCTGAGCTGAGGCGGTCATTATCAAAAATCTCAAACATCCGCTCCGTAAATTCCGCAAGCTCACCGCTTGGGGCCTCATACGCGACGGTGCCCATGCGCTTGCTCGCACTCACATAACGCTCAAAATCGCGCTCGTTGGCCGCTTGGATCAGCTCGATGATGGCAACGCGCAGATCACTAGGTATGCGCTTTACCATCCCGAAATCGAGCAAAATAAGCTGCCCCTGCGGACTCACCAGCAGATTGCCCGGGTGCGGATCGGCGTGAAAATAGCCGCGCACCAACATCTGCTCGGTATAAAAACGCACCAGCGTATCGATCAGCACCATAACGTCCATGCCTTGACGCTCCAGCGCCGCCTTGTCATCAAAGCGCACCCCGATCTCAAAGCTCATCACCAGCGCATCGTCGCAGCTTAACGCTTCAAAAGGGGTCGGAAAGCGCACGCCCGAATCCGCATAGGTACGCGAAAATTTGATCAGATTGGCGCGCTCTTGATTGAGGCTCACTTCTTGAAGGATCATCGCCGAAAACTCGCGCAGTAGCGCTTCGATAGAGTGCTTGGTGTAGTGCGAGAAAAGAGGGCGAAAGAGCAGGTTAAACAGCCCCACGATGCGCATATCGGCGCGCACCCGCCGCTCGATCCCCTCGCGACGTAGCTTCACCGCAACGCGCGTGCCGTCAAAAAGCCACGCCTCATGCACCTGACCGATGGAGGCCGAAGCGATGGGCTTGGACTCAAACCGCGCAAAGGGCGAGGCGGAACTAAACGCACGCACAAAGACCCGCTCAAAAGCGCCCTGAGCCATCGGCGGCAGATCATCATGCAAACCTTTGAGCGCCTGCATGTAGTGCGTATTGAAAAAGTCGCTGCGGGTGGCGAGCACTTGCGCCAGCTTGATAAAGCTCGCCCCCAGCATCGTGATGCTATGGCTCAGCTCCTGCGGAGCATAAGGACGCCAAAAGAGCAGACGCTCTTTTTTGCGCATCAGCAGATAGAGCGAAAGCAGCAGACGAAAAACACGCCAGATGCGTGTTGGAGCGTAGAAGTTCACGAGTTTTTGAGCTTTTCGATGTCCTCTTTGGTGGCTAGACCCAGCTCATCGATCACCTCTCTAAGCGCCTCTTTGAACTTGGCTTTGAGGCGATCCTCTTCGGCCTCTCCCTCTGTTTTGAGGCGCTCTAGCAGCTCCTCGCCCTCTTTGCGGCTCAGCTTGCCCGCCTCTTCAAGACGCTTGAGTTCCGTTTCGATCTTCTCTTTGAGAATGACGGCGCCGCCGAGTGTGGTGTGGATCAGGTTGCTTAGCATGTGGACTCCTTGAATTGGTTGTGCCCATTATAGGGCAGAATTTTTTTCATTTGTACTACGGTGATGTCGGTTGGGGGTTTTATGAAATATAGCTGGCGTATAGAAGCCCGCATCTTGCTCAGATCAAGGGGATGGGCTTGGGTCGATAGAAAAATATTTCTATCGGGGAGTGTGATTTATATGCACTCCTTAAAATGCGCAAAGCCATTAGACTTCACAAATCCAACATCCGCAGCAATCGCCTCAAAATGCTTCTTGCCACAATCGATTTTGGCCTGTTCGGTGTCGCGCAAGTCTTCGCTAAAGAGGCTTCCTTTGCTCTCGATGACAAAGTAAAGCTTCTCTTTATTGTCTTTCTCGATCAAAACCGCCCAGTCGGGGTTGTATCCGCCCAGTGGCGTGTTGATTTTAAACCATGAAGGAAGTTTTGTAAAGAGTTTGACTTCATCGCTTTTGTTGAACGATCTTGCAAGCCCTTCTTCGACATCCGAATCATAAACGGTGTAATCGTATACTGATTTGCCCTCACGGTTTTCAATCATGTTTTTATTGAGATAACCGTAAAGTTCTTTCTCCTCAAAACACTCTTGAGTATAGAAGAAATCTTCACCGATTTTTTCATATTTGATCCCATTGACGATAAACACGCTCATTGTTTTTCGGATGATTTTGATCGCCCCGTCGATGAATTTTTGAGGGTTATTTTTGAAACTCTCCAGCTTTTTGCTTTTGATCAAAATATCGACGATATTTTTGCGGGTTAGATTCGTTTCGTTTTGGAGATAGGTGATGATATCGGGAAGATCATAATCGATAATCTCTAAATCAATATTTTTTTCGATGATACTGTCATCATCGATTTCAACACCCACTTTCGTGATTTTATTTTTGGCTCTTGAATAGACATACTTGATCTTGCCGACGGTGAGATCGTTCGTAATTTTAGCTGCACACTCTTCGACGAGTTTATCAGCGTCAAACTGAACATTGTAGGTCGTTTTGTATTTGATACGCTCCCACAACTCTTTAAAATCTTCACCCAGCAGAACTTCTTTGTTCAGGGTGATCAAGCGTTTATCGCTTGCGTCTTTGATGTTGAGATTCCCCGCTATTTTTTTAATAACGGAAGTGATTTCGTTTTGTAAATGGCTAAATTGTTCAGGGACTTGGAATTTTCCGTCTCGCATATCAAGCCTCAAGCTATCTTGAATTTTGCCCTTGCTATCGATATATTTTTCCTCTTTGAGATACGCATAAACGGCTTCACTGTTGGTCGCCCCAAAATAGTCGTATTTTCCTTCGATATTTTGGTAAGAAATGTTGGCAAAAAAATGTTCTTCGATGATGCCAAATTTGATTCCGTCTTCTTTTTCGATCTCCTCTTGAAGCCCACGGGCAAAAGCCTCATAACTTTCATTTGCCATTACGGTAAGGGTGTTGACCTCAAAGCCGTGAACCCGTTGTCCATCTTGATTCACACATATACGCAATCCTCGACCTATCTCCTGACGCTTTTTGATGACGGAGGCGGTTTCATTGAGGGTACAGATTTGGAAAACATTGGGATTATCCCACCCCTCTTTTAACGCACTGTGGGAAAAGATAAAACGCAACGACGATTCAAAAGAGAGTAATTTTTCCTTATCTTTCATGATGAGGGTAAAAGTGTCTTCATCGTCTTTATTGTTCCCTGTACTGTCTTTGAATACCCCTTTTTTATCGCTCGAAAAATAGCCGTTATGAATTTTGGAAACTTCGGTTTGGATATCGACATCACCGAAAAGGGTATTGTATTTTCGCATACGAGAAATTTCTACATAGAGTTCTTCAAACCACTGAGCATATTTCCCTTTTTGAGGATTGCCCGCTTCGTCATAGAGTCGATAATTGGCTACTTTATCGATAAAAAAGAGGCTGAGAACCTTGATCCCTTTAGCTGTCAATCGTAGCTCTTTATCCAAATGCTCCTCAATGGTTTTACGGATTTGGAGTTTTTTAACCGTCTCATCATCCATCCCCCCTAACACTTCACCGATGGCTACACTTTCACCATTGGAAAATTCGATGTATTCATTCCCCTTTTCGATGCAGATGTCATTTATGGTATAACCGCTATAAACATCTCTTCCTTTCGACGCTTCATACAAATCAGTATTATCTTTGATTGTTATCTCTTTTCTAACCGTTGAAGAGTTTTGATTGATATCGATTTCAATCTTGGCACTGCGTGGTGATGCTTTGACGCTTATGAGTTTGATATAAGGCTTGTTGAATGTATCGCTTATTTGGATATTCGCCACTTCGATCTGCTTGACAAGTTTTTGCTCATACGCATCGATAGAGTCGAGCTTGTACATCAGATTGAATTTCTCTATATGTGTAGCACTGTATCGTAGTCTACAAAGAGGATTGAGCGTTTCAATAGCCTTTTTAGCGTTTGGAGTATTATCGGCGCTCTGAGGCTCATCAATGATGAGGATCGGATTGGTTGAAGCGATAAACTCTATCGGACGCTGACCATTTAGGCGGTCATTGGTACGGTGGATGATGTTGGCTGCATTGTCTTTGGTCGGATCGGCGAAGCTTTTGCGGAAAGCGTCGATGTTGATCACCATGATACGAATATCACTGCTAGTGGCAAAATCTCTCACTTGTTCAAGATTGGAGCTGTCATAAATGAAATAATCATACGGCGTGTTGTCAAAAATGCTTTTGAAATGCTCTTTGGTGATATCGAGGGTCTTTTTCGTCCCCTCTTTGATAGCGATAGAGGGAACGACGATGATGAATTTGGTAAATCCGTATCGGCGGTTGAGTTCGAATATCGTGCGGAGATAGACATAGGTTTTCCCCGTTCCTGTCTCCATCTCGATAGAAAAATCCATCGAGTCGAGTTTCTTGCTCTGAGGTAGTCCGTTTTTGAGCTGGACATGCTGAACATTGGCGAGAATTTCATCTTCGAGTAGTTCGAGTCTGTTTCCAATACCCAAATCATTGAGATCGTTAGTCGTTCTCTGACCTTTTGCGCCATGTGCTACAACGCTGAAATTGCCTTGGCAAACTTCCTGACCTTCGAAGATTTCGACGATGGAGTTGATGGCTCTGTCTTGGTATTCTAAGTTGCTGTCGAATTGTATTTTCATTTTTATTTCTCTTTAACTTTGTTTTATTGTAAACATGTGTATACTTCTCGTCTAATTTGACTTCTACCAAGTGTTCGAGTCCTACAAAAGGCTTCTTTACTTCTGTGCCAGAGAAGGTCGCAAGACCGTGAAAAACAGAGGCTTTTAAAACTTCCATTTTGACCCTTTTTGCTCTTTTGTGTTATAGCCATAAGAGACTAAGCCGATCAGAACATTGACATATTGAACCAAAATACTCTCATAGCTCTGACGAGGTTCGATCAATTTAATTTCACCCGTATAAATAGCATTATTAAGAACTTTTTTGAGTAATGGCAAGGGCTTATAAACCTTATTGGTTTTATCATCGACATAGACATAATACTCATTATGTATCGTTGCGGTGTTCATTTTATGCACTAAAACTTGGTAATAAAATTTATAGAATCCAATATCACTGTTATTTTGGTGATATTCAAAATTGATTTTACTCGTATCGACAACGATAGCTTTGAAAAATTTGAACTCCTCAAACTCAACAAACAGATCAACCAATGCCTTGTAAAACGGAAGCATCTTTTGGGATATTTTTGTCCATTTAATCTCCACACTAAAGCCATGTAGAGTTTTGAGTTGCTTAATTTTTTGCTTGAGTAAATCTCTTTCCTCACGCTCTAGCCAAAGACTCCCTATAACCATGAAACCTTTTTCGTGAGCACTTTCTAAGAACTCTAGTCGTGATTCGTCACAATAGATATCAATCTTCATCTCAAATACTCACAACTTCATCAATACCAAACTGCTTCAAAGTCTGCAACGCATTGGTTTTTACCACCGCATCGGCGAAGCTGCTGTCTTTGAATACGACCCGTGTGATTTCACTCTCATACTCTTCTTTGAGTTTGGCAATATGATTGACGGTTTCGAGGGCGATATGGTCGTCGAGACAAACGATCAATGCACCAAATCCGATGACGAATATTTTAGAACCGTTTATCGATTTTTCCTCTATCGGTAGGGTCAAATCAAGTCCGTATTTGAGGAGCACTTCATAGAGAAGGTCTTCGGCTGATCGCCCCTCTTTGATATTGTCTATCGCATCGATGAGATTGTCTTGAAGATTGTCGAAATCACTATCCCAAGATTTGATATTTGAGCTATCAAGTTTAAGCACTTTAAATCCGATGTCAAGTTCACTTTTGCCACTCTCACTTTTTACTTTTTCACCTGCTCTTCGGATTCTCTCTTTTCCTATTTCACAGATATTTTTATATCCGGCCTTGAATGCTTCACTTTTTTCATCGGTCGTTTCAGGAAGTTGCACACAGATAAACTTTCGCTCTCCTCCATCTTCTGAATTTAGTTTCATAACCGCATGAGCTGTTGTTGCTGAACCACTGAAAAAGTCGAGAATAATATCATTTTGGCTTGAGCCAATATGTACTAATCGTTGTATTAGTGGAATTGATTTTGGAGTATCCATTGTTTCCTGACCATTAAACAATTTGATTAATTCTTTTTTTGCACTATCCGTACTTCCAACTTCATCACTTCTCCATAGTGTATGAGGAGTAAGCCCTTGTTCAATTTCACTCAAAAATACTTTTCTTCTTGGCACATTATTCCCATCTTCACCAAACCAAATTCTATTGTCTTGCACTAATAACTCGTAATTTTCTTTGATTACACTCCAACATCTTCCACTCGGTGGATTGACTTTTTTCCCCGAAGGTGTTTCAATTGTATAAAATTGTGATTTTGTTGCATGTCCAGCTTGTGCATTTAATGAAACTG
>DZBC01000181.1 GCA_022729835.1 Sulfuricurvum sp.
CATTGGGGTGCCTGATAAAAAATGGGGAGAAGTTCCGGTGGCGGTTGTTCTGCTGGTTCCCGGTGCGAAGGTAACACCCGAGAAATTGATCGAATGGACGAACCGAAAGGTGGATGCTAAATTTCAGCGGATACATGACGTGGTCATCATGGAATCTTTTCCATGCAACATCGCCGGCAAGATGCTTAAACGCACCATGCGTGAGCAGTACGGGGCAATGCGTCGATCGCATGCCGCCGCATCGCGTAACGCAACTGACGTTCCAACAGCGATTCGACCAGCAACGCGAAGAAATACATGCACAGGAACGCCTGGATGCGGTGGACCGCCTTCAGGTACACCGGCGCCACCTCGAAGTCCGTCTTCAACTGCGAAAATCGCTTCTCGATGGTCGGCTGCCGCTTATACGTCTTCAGCAACTCCAACTCCGAGAGGTCGACCACATTGGTGACCAGGGGAAAAATGCCGTCGCCGGTCGCATCCGCGACGACTCGGGCGTCGTCGATGCGATAGGTCAGATCGAACCGCGTAGCCATTTTCTTCACATATTGCGTCTCCCTGCCGGGTCGTCCGCGATGGTTCTGCCGGAACGTCGCTTGCGTTTGCGGCTGAATCGCCGTCACGATCCACGAGGCGGCTTCGCACGATTGCAGGATCTCGGCCACCGCCTCGGCCACCTTGGCGTCCTGCCGGTAGCGAGTGCGCGGCGAGCGGAGCTTGTCCCGCAGCGCCGCCAGCTTTTTCAGTGCCCGTTCGATTCGATTGCTGCGGGCTACGGCGTCCAACTCGGCCTTGCGAAGACTGCGGTACCATACCAACCGATAACCCTCGGCCGTGACGGCCGGCTGGTCGCTGATCGAGAAACGATCGATCACATCGCCGTCGTCCATTTGGTTAACGTCGAGTTCGATGGGCAGTGCACCTGAATCTTCTGCCGTGGCAAAGAAGATCGGAGCGATAATGCCACCAAGCACCACGCCGCCCGTGCGCTTGTTGGGAACGCCTGGGATATCTTCACCCATGTGCCACTGTACGGAGTTGATGCCCGATTTGCGCGAGGAGCCGGTACCGACGACGTCGCCCACATAGGCCACATTGTGGCCTTTTGCTTTGAGCGCATTGACCGCAGGAATACAGCCCTCACCCATTTTGGAGCGCAACATGGAGTTGGCGTGCAGTGGGATATCGGAGCGTGTGAAGGCTTCAGAAGCTGGAGAGAGATCGTCCGTGTTGGTCTCACCGGGGACTTTAAATACGGTCACAGTCAACTTATCAGCCAGTGCCGGTTTAGAGGTAAACCACTCGCCCTCCGCCCATGAAGTGAGTACTTCGGTAGCAGCCGTGTTGCCCTTTTTGTGCATCTCTACAACATCATTAAAGAGGTCATAGACCAGCAAAGTGTGCTTTAGCGCGTGTACGGAAGCCTTGATTACGGCAGCGTTTTTGGATTCAAGCCCATCTATAATCGGCTTCACATTGTAACCGCCAAGCATCAGACCCATCACTTCGATCGCCATTTCAGGGGCAATCGAAGGAACACTGATCTTCTCTTGAGCCACATCATTCAAAAAAGCCGCTTTGACATAAGCAGCGTCATCAACACCGGGAGCCACGCGGGTAAACAGGAGGTTTAGATTCTCTTCTGTGTTGCCCTCGCCTGCCTTGATCATCTCGATCACTGCAGCCGTTTGTTCAGCCGAAAGGGGAAGGGGTGGGACGCCAAGCGCCTCGCGCTCTGTGACGTGGGCTCTGTAATCATCGATAAAAGCCATGGGGACTCCTGCGTTTTTAAATTTCGAGGAGATTATAGCGAAAGCAGAGTATTTTTTGGCGTATAGTGTTACATAACTACTCAATAAAAAGAAAAATGTCTTTTTTTATGTAGATATGCGTAACACTTACATGTAAGCCTAAACGATGTCTCGATTTCCCTTGTTATTGGGAGCGCTCAAGATGCCCTGTTGCTCTAGTTGCTCGATGATCCGAGCAGAGCGGTTGTAACCAATCTGCAAGCGTCGTTGCAGATAACTGATCGAGGTCTTTTTCTCAGACAAAACGATACCTTTGGCCTCTTCGAAAAGTTCATCCAAGGGTTCGTCAATGCCATCAGCACTGCTGCCCATCTGTGACAGCTCACTCTCTTCATACAAAAAGCGCTTGTCATACTGCGGTGCGCGCTGATCTTTGATGAAATCCACAATTTTTTCAATCTCAGGCTCACTGCTCCACGGCGCGTGCAGACGCACCAAACCACTCGAACCCGGAGGGGTAAAGAGCATATCACCACGCCCCAACAGCGATTCGGCGCCTTGCTGATCGAGAATGATCTTGCTGTCGATGCGCTGACCCACCTTGTAGCTGATACGTGAGGGTAGATTGGCTTTGATCAGGCCCGTTACCACATCCACGCTGGGGCGCTGGGTAGCGACAATGAGGTGAATCCCGCTGGCTCTGGCCATCTGGGCCAGCCGTGCGATGGAATACTCCACATCCTTACCGCTCGTCATCATCAAATCGGCCACCTCATCAATGATCACCACGATGTAGGGAAAAGGATCAAAGCCCTCTTTTTTGGCTTTTTCGTTGTAATTTTCGATGTTTTTGGTGCGGGTATCGCTCATCATCGCGTAGCGGCGCTCCATCTCGTGCACCATATTGTTCAGCGCCACGATCGCCTGTTTGGCTTTGGTGATGACGGGGGTGAGCAGATGCGGGATGTCGTTGTAGATCGAAAACTCCAGCATCTTCGGATCGATCATTAAGAGTCTGAGCTGATCGGGTGAGTTACGGTAGAGCAGACTGAGGATCATGGCGTTGATCCCCACGCTCTTACCGCTTCCGGTGGTTCCGGCGATCAGCAGATGCGGGAGCTTTTTGAGATCGGTGATAAAAGGCTTACCGACGATGTCTTTGCCCAGTGCAATGGTGAGCGGCGAACTGGCCTCTTTGAAGAGTTTGCTTTCAAAAATATCGCGCAAATAGATCGTCTCAACGGTGTGGTTGGGTATCTCGATCCCCACCACATCTTTGCCCGGAATGGGTGCTTGGATGCGGATGGTTTCGGCTTTGAGCGCCATCGCCAGATCATCTTGCAGCCCCAAAATCTTCGAAACCTTGATGTTAGCCGCCGGTTTGAACTCAAACGTCGAAACAACCGGCCCCGCATAGGTGCGCACCACATCCCCTTCGATCTTGAAGTGTGCAAGCTTTTCGATGAGATCCTTGATCTTATCATCAAGCTCGGCTTCATCAACGGCGGTGCGCTGTTTGGGCGGCGTTTGCAAAAAGTCAAGCTTGGGTAGTTTGAAATTTTTTGGCTGCTCGGTCTTGCCCTTGTCGATCTGCTCTAGTAACTTCATATTTTCTTCAAGCTCATCCACGACAATCGCCTGCTTGCTCTCTTTGAGCTTTTTTGAAAGCTCGATGATGTTGCTTTTGGGTGTCTCTTGCGCGGCCAGACTCTGCGGCGTCGGCTCTACTGGCGTCTCTTGGCGCACTTGGGTCTTGCTCCCAGCCGTAGCGGTAGGGGTTTCAAGCGCCAATTCCTCTGCATCCTGCGCGTACGTCTCGAAACGAGACGCTTCAAAGGGGCTATAGTTTGGTGCCTGTTCCTCCTCGATCATAGAGGTCGGCAACTCCTGAAAAGCGAACATGCGCCTAAGGGCTACCGCCATATCGGCCACACTTCGATCGGCGATCATGACAATCGAGACGAGCATAGCAATAACACAAAAGACGCTAACCCCAAAAAGCCCAATATAAGGGGTGAGAAAATCCACAAATCCCGCACCGATCAGCCCGCGATAGCTGTTATCGATCACCATTGCCTGAAAAATCAACAGAGCGAAAAAAAGCAGCAAAACCCCCACCAGCACTTCCGCGTTGCGCAGTGTCACTCTATGGCTGAAGTACCAATATACAAGAGAGATCATCATGGCAAAAAGATAGAGGTAAGAGAGGTAGCCAAACACCTGATGATTCACAAGTGCAAAGACAGAACCGTACGCACCGATCAGCCCAGAAGTGCCTACAACCGTCGCCAAAGCATGATAAAAAAGAATACCAAAAAGAAGAATAAGCAGAGCGTCGCGCAAAAAAGACCTTACATGTAAAATGGGGTGGAGTATAACAAAAAAGCGCAAAGGCTGCGCTTTTGATGACGATTAGATATATTTAACCAGAGAGAGTTGCGAGATTTTCGAGATGGTCGAGAAGAGCGCTTGATAGTTGAGCTGAAGTTGCTGTAGCCGTAACGTCGCCTCGGCGATATCGGTATCGATCACTTCGGAGCGTAGCTTATTGGAGTTGAGTAGCAGCATATCGGTGCGCGTCACCGCTGCATTCAGGCTCTGAGATTGCGTTCCGGCGCGTGTCTGCAGACGGCTGACATGGTCGCCTAGATCGTCAATCACCTGAATGGCATTTTGAATTCCGATATTGCGTGGTTCGTCCGCATCTTCACCCTCA
>DZBC01000182.1 GCA_022729835.1 Sulfuricurvum sp.
CCAAGTGGCCGGATGTTCTGCGCGATTGGTGGCCGGATGCGCCGTTATATGCACCAATAATCAGTCTATCTTCTGCATCTAAAGATTTTAGCCATTCACGTACCGGCTCATTTCCCGATGCTGTTTTATAAAAGACCACATTGATTTTTTTATCCATGCGATATTGTACCATTTTTGGTTCGTTCTGTAAATTTATTGTGTAGTACTCA
This sequence comes from Sulfuricurvum sp., assembly GCA_022729835.1. Lineage (GTDB taxonomy): Bacteria > Campylobacterota > Campylobacteria > Campylobacterales > Sulfurimonadaceae > JAFGUB01. The sequence continues at coordinate 210 of DZBC01000182.1, forward strand.
ACGTTGCAGGGTTTTCCATCACTAGCAGTTGTTTAAAGCAACAGGCTCAGAGATTCACTTTTCAAGGGCATAAAAACACATGACAATGATTAACCAACCATTTAAGATCGCTTAAGCTAAAATCCACCAGCAAAAACCACACAGGAACACAATCGCAATGCGCTACCATGTAACTCTTATACTATTGCTTTTTACACTTCTTTCCAACGGTTTCAGTGCTGAGAATGAAGCACTCATTTCATTGACCCTCACCGCTGATACGCTAGAACTCCCTGAAGGCAATACCACTACCTTACCTGTAAAGGCAACCTACAAAGACGCCACCACCAAACCGCTCACCACAAACCTGCAATGGAGCATAAACGACACCACCAAAGCAAGCATCACAGGCACCACCCTTAAAGCCCTCAAAGAGGGAGACGTCACCTTACATGTAAGCCAAAACGCCATTCAGTCAAACCCTTTACATGTAACCATCTACAAAGAAAAAGACAGTCACAGACTCCCACCCATGCCCGATGAAAAAATTAATAATTCAACCTTGCTGGGAATCGACACCAACAACAACGGGGTACACGATGATGTGGAGCGGTGGATTTATACGCGCTATAACGAATACTACCCCTGCGATCTCGGGTTTTACAAAATCATTACAGACGGTAAAGAGCGCTACTACACCGGTGAGCATATCTTGCCCGAAGGCATCAGTGTGCTAGAGCTGATCAATGACAGCGGCAGACATGTGGTAAACAAAGAGGATTGCGCCAAAACACCGACCCCTTATCACCGCATTGTCCGAGAGATCGCCATGCAAGGTGCCAAAGCCGCGCAGATTATTATTCAGGAGCCGGAGAAGGCGAGGGAGACGCGTAAGTATTTTGCGGATGCATATTTATGTGCGTCGTATTTTCGTACTGGTGCAGATAGCCATAATGAACCCATCCTAATTGACCACTATTTATTTGGAGATGAGTTTAAAGCCAAACAGTTCAACACCGTTAAACGGGTTCGGGCGTTTGGTAAATACAACGCGGCGTTAAGTGGAGGGGTGTATCAACTTTCTACAGATTTGGAAATACGTGCTGGATGTGACTTTAATATCACCGAACTTTTGGAGGAAGGAAAATGAGGCTGCTACTGATCTTAAGCATTCTATTTTCAAGCTTCTTGCAGGCCAAAAACGCCAAGCCTATCATTAATGAGTGCATGAGTGATATCTACTTTGCCAATGGGATTTTGACGACAGAAGATGCAACAGGGTCAAGTATTTACTTTTAACCCCACGCGCTACAGACTTGAAAATGCAGCAAATGAAAAGATTGACAATTTAAAAATAAGGTGACATGATACCTATTTATACAACCAACTGAAATGTTTACACACTTTTTCAGCACGAATCATAGAATCAATAAACCTCTTTTCTATGCGCCACACGCACGATATGAATCACCAGCCGATCATCAATCTTCTCGTAAATGACCCTGTAGTTGCGTAGTCTTAAGCGATAAAAACCTTGCCAATCACCTTTGAGCCTTTTGATTTTTGAGGTTTTGATGAGCTCTTGTTCAAAGTCGTCGTTGTATGCCGCTATAAACCGCTCCAGCGATTGGACGATAAAAAGTTTTACCTGATGATCCAGCTTCATTAGCTCCTTTTTTGCCTGTGGGTGAAACTCCAGAGTATGGCTGCCGCTCATTCAAGCCCCAGCTCTTTTTTGATCTCCTCTAATGGGATGGTTTTGAGCTTTTTTTGGCGGACCTCTTCGGAGCGTTTAAGCGCGAGCTTGAGATCCAAGGTGTCAAAATACTGGCTGAGCGCCTCTGCGACCATGTGACTCTTCTTTTCGCCAAGCTCCTCTGAAAAGGCGGTCAATTCGTTCAGAATATAATCGGGTAGGGTAAAGGTAGCTTTTTGTGCCTGCATGAGTATTCCTTTTTGTAAGGCTTATTGTACTGACTTTCTGTTTTAAAAGCTCAAAATGCACTATGCGCCGCTTGGGACAGTGTCGCTCAAGCGTGCACACAGTGCGCTAAAATGCGCCCATGCAAAAGATCATCGGCCAAATCGAGCGTATCCTTTTTCAAGAGGGCGCATTTTTTATTGCGGTGTTAAGCAGCGGCGAGAAGATACGCGGTAGCTACTATGAAAGCGACGTGGAGCATCTCATTGATGCGGCGGTGACGCTGGAGGGGACGTATGAGACCCATCTCAAGTATGGTCGTAGCTTCGCTTTTGAGCGCTTACATGTAAACCAAAATCCTCTCTTTTTCTTTCTCAACCGTGTCATCAAAGGGTTGACGCGCAGCATGAGCGCGGAGCTGATTGAGCGCTACGGCGAAGCGGGGCTGATAGAGATTTTGGAGCACGACATTGAGCGGCTTTTGGAGCACAAAGGGATCAAGAAAAAACGGCTTTCTCAGATTCAGCAAAGCTGGAAGCAGTTTCGCTCCATGCGCGAGCTGGGCGAATTTTTGCTGCCGCTTGGGGTAAGTGCGACGATGCTTGGCGTCATCGCTGCGGCGTTTCGAGAGGTGAAGGAGCCGCGCCAAAAGATTGAGCAAAACCCCTATATCCTCACATCTGTCTCCGGAATCGGTTTTGCACGTGCCGATGAGGTAGCGCTGCGGCTGGGGATCGAGCCGCGCAGTCCGTTGCGTGTCGGCGCGGCGATGGATGAGATGTTGATGCGGCTGTGCGACCAAGAGGGTAATTCGCTCATTGACGCCGCGCCGCTCTTTGCCAAACTCGACGAGATGCTGCTAGGGAGCGGGGAAGAGGCGCTGTATGAGCGGATTTTGAGCGATCGCATCGCCTCAGGAGAGATCAGACGCCTATCGGGTGATCGGATCAGTCCGCAGCGCCTCTTTGACGCCGAATCGTTTTTGGTCGAAACCTTCCGCCGTCGCGCCGCGCTGCGTGATGCGCCCATCGTCGAGGACATCGACGCCTTTTTATACGAAATCGGCGTGACGCTGGGCGCAGAGCAGCTTTTGGCGCTCGAAGCGATCAACGCGGGCGTCAAGTTGCTCTTTTTGGTAGGTTACGCCGGAACGGGTAAAAGTACGACTTCAAGAGCGCTACTGGAGCTGTTGTGCCGTCGGGTTTCGCCCAAAGAGGTCATTACCTGTGCGCTCAGCGGGATCGCCGCGCAGCGCATCGGCGAGCGCAGCGGTTTTGAAAGTGCGACGATCCAGAGCCTACTGGTGCGCTACGAGGAGCGCGACGTCATGCCCTATAGAGTGGTGCTGATCGATGAAGCATCGATGATCAATTCGATGCTCTTTGCCAGAATCATAAGCAAAATCGAGCGAGACGCGACGGTGATCGTGGTGGGCGATGACGCACAGTTGCCGCCGATTGGGGCGGGAAATGTGCTTTGTGATGTTTTGTCGCTCTCGCTGGCCCCCGTGGTCATGCTCACAGAGCTGTATCGTCAGAGCGAAGATCAGGCCATTGCCATGATTGCCAACGCCATACGCAGGGGAGAGACGGGTGCCTATCGCGGCGACTATGAAGATTTTCGCTTTATCGAGGTCGAGATCGATCATGAGTGGCGCAAGGATGAGCCGACGCAGGCCCGCGAAGCGCACGCCCACGCGGTGTTGGGGCGCATGGCCGATCTGGCCCTTGAGGCGATCCCGCAGGCGCGCCGTCATCTCAAAAACCGCAACATTCCTGAGTATCTGGGTGCTTTGCAGGTCATCACCCCGATGCGTGGCGGTTTGCTGGGGTCAGAACACCTCAACATTGTGATGCAAGAGTACTTCAACCCCTCATTGCAGCGCTATTTTGAGCGCGGAGGTGTGAGCTATCGGCTCTGGGATAAGGTAGTACACACCAAAAATGAAAATCTCCCCAGCTTCACGACTGAGGGGTTCAAAAGCGGCGAAGAGCCGCAGGATCGGCGTATTTTCAACGGTATGACGGGTCTGCTTTTTAAGATCGATAGCCAAGAGGGTGAGGCTTATGTGCACTATCCGCTGGAGAGCTTGGTGGTGCGTTACGACAGAGCGCAGGTGCATTCGCATCTCAGTCTGGCCTATGCGCTCACCATCCACAAGGTGCAAGGGATGGAGTATGAGCGCATTGTCATGCCCATGAGCTTCTCGCACGCGCTGATGCACAACACCAAACTGCTCTATACGGCCATCACCCGCGCCAAAAAAGAGTGTATCATCGTGGGTGAATCCGCCGCGTTTGAGCAGGCATGCCGCAA
>DZBC01000183.1 GCA_022729835.1 Sulfuricurvum sp.
CGCGACGGACGTAGATGCGCGTGTTGTGTGCTTTCATCTTTTCGGCATATACTTCAAACGCCTGAATAATTCCGGTGAATGTTTTGGCAACGTCGGTGAAGTTGGCAATCGCCCCGCCGATGATCAGAATCTTATCGCGCCCTTTGGAATCTTTGTGGCGGGTCATCAGATCAAGCACTGTTTCAGCATAGAACTTGGTCTCACCGGTAGTCGGTCCGCCTGAGTATTCGCCGTAGTTGGCGAGCTCTTTTACGTCACCAGAAAGGTCAGCAATGGTATCGGCATAGACGACCGATGCGCCGCCGCCGGCAACCATCGTCCAGATGCGTCCCATGGGGTTTAGGATGGTCAACTTGAGTGATGCACCTGATTTGGCGTCGGCTTCGGCAATCGCCTTTTCTTCTGGAGATTGATCTTCCATACCAAATGCCGTGGGGAACTCGATCTCGCCCCACGCATCGGCCATCATAAAGCCTGCGGTATCATCTAGGCGTGCTACCAAGTCAAGAATCGCCATGTCGTTGTTGGCGAGCATCACAATTGGATTGATCTCTAGGTAGGCGAAGTTCATGTCGCGGTAAAACTTAAAGAATTGGATCGCAAACGAGGTGAAGCTTTGGCGGTTGACAGAGGGGATCTCGGAGGGAACATTCGCTTTGATCGCATGTTCCATATCGGCGTCGCTCATATTGATAGGAATATGAACCTCATTAACCTTCTCATCCCAGCCCTCTTCTACTTCCATGCCGCCTTCGGCGGACATAAAGAGCACATCATCCTCACCGACCGTTGTTGCCGAAATGTAATATTCCTGCTCTTGTGTGTGTGGGGTGAAAGGCTCGACGATAAAATGGCTCAATGTGCCGTGTTGGCCTGTCAACAATGTGGTGGTTTTGGAGATTTTCTCATCGATCCATGCCGCAGCCTCATCCAAAGTGACGTCGCCGGGCTTGTTGGTTTTGAACAACACCAGATTGTTTTTACCGCGTTTTCCAAACAGCATATCAGGCTTGGCAACCAACGGCTCTTGACTCAACCACTCAAACCCATGTTCTTTAGCCTTTGCCTTGAGTTCTGCTCCGCTGGTCACCAGTACCGATTTAAATCCGTAATGAAAACCACTGAAATATTTGGTCCAGTGCTTCGCAAAAATTGCTTTACCGTCGTATTCACGTATCGCTCTTTGAGCCATTGCAACCCCTTCATTTGATTAAAGTTTGACGGAGATTATAGCACTCAGAGGCCAGTCAAACTCTTCGAAGGAAGAAATGCGCGTAAGAAATCTATTATTCGGGTATTTTAGTAACAAATGCCGTATAAATTGGCTTTTCAATGTAGCGTATAGTAACATCAATATCATCATCACTCTGCCGCTCTGCATGTAGTATATAAGCTTCACAGGCTTCGATACCATAATATTTGAGTCGAAGCGACATATGGGGATGTCCTGCATTGATACATGTAATGTGGTGTTCTTTGAGTTTTGCCGCTAAATCCCCGGCTACATGTAAGCGATAAGCAAAGAGTCTCGATGGCTTATCAAGAAAAAGATAGATGGTTTTGTGAAAAAAGACCACAATCGTGTGCAACAACAACAAAACCAGCGCCGTCGTGAACCAAACGCGGTATTTGCCCCGATGCACCCGCAAACGCACCCGATAAGAGTGAAAAAAACCTTGCATCGCCAAGGGCAGAGCAGCCATCACAAATGGGGCAAAACAGGACAACTCCACCCTTTGGCGAAAAGAGAGCATCAAGGAGATCACAAGCGAAACGGCAGCAATATAATAAAGATGGTCGCGCCGACCTAAAAAACTCTTGCGGTAAAGCACATAAAAGAGATAAAAAAAGACAATCGGAGAAAAAGCGACCGCATACAATCCAAGCGTATCGAGAAATCGACTCTTGGGGACGCCGCCTAACTCAAATCCATACCATGCGATTCCAGTGAAAAGCAAGAGCGTGCTCACCCCCAAAAGTGCCTTGTCCCGCCGTTCAACACTATAAAGCAGCAGTGCGGCAAAAAGGATCAAAAAACTCGAATCCACCGGCAAGAGTAGCGGCAAAAGCAGATAAGAGAGCCACCGATGACGCTCAAACAGATACAAAAAGAGCATCAAAAGACAAAGCACCAAGCCAGCCGCGTCAACCAACAAAGCGGAGCTGCTCACCCCCGGCAGCAAGATAAAGATGCCGATCAGCCACATTCGGTCGCTTTCATAACGAGCATAGGGTTTGGCCATCATATACAGCAATAACGTCGAGCATACATGTAAGAGAACCATCGGTAGGCGCAGCGCGTAGTCGTTTTGTCCAAAAAGTGAGGTCGAAAACGTGATGATAGAACGCAGTAGATGATCGCCGTGGAAAAAGAGCTCCGCCTCGCGGTAGCTGATGGAGAGATCGGGGATTTTGAGGATTAAAACAGCCGCGTCGATGAGCAGTAGCGCAAAGAGTAGCAGCCGAAGGTTCATAGTTTCAAAAAGTTGTCCAAAATCTCGTGCCCGAATTCACTCATGATCGATTCGGGATGAAACTGCACCCCGTAGATGGGCAGATCCTTAATCTTGAGCGCCATAATCTCATGATCGTCGCTACTGTAGGCCATGGGCTCGATGACTTCGGGCAAGCCCTCTTGTTTCACGATCAAGGAGTGATAGCGCGTCGCGGTGAAGAGCTCGGGGAGCTTGTCAAAGATGGCGCATTCGCCACGCCGCTGCATGAGCGAGGTCTTGCCGTGCATCATATTTTTGGCCTGTACGACCTTGCCCCCAAAGACCTGTGCGATACTTTGATGCCCCAGACAGATCCCCAAAATAGGCAATTTGTCTTTGAAATAGTCGATCACGCTCAGCGTCACGCCCGCATCATCGGGGGTGGCAGGGCCGGGAGAGATAATGATCTTCTCAGGACACAGCGCTATGATCTGCTCAAGGCTCAGCTCATCGTTGCGGATGATGCGCAGATCGGCTCCAAGCTCGCGGCAGTACTGCACAATGTTGTAGGTAAAACTGTCGTAGTTATCAATCATCAAAACCATGGTACATCCAACTCTTCATGTGGTGTAATTAAGCCGCCATTATAGCGCAGCCATCCATTCCGAAACGCGCCAATTTGCGTGTCAACACTCACGTTCCTATACGACCATGGTAAAAATAGTGCCCCAATCCAAAGGTGAAAATCATAATCCCGTACAATGAATGCTCGATCCAGCTTGAGAGAATCGTGCCGCTTTGGCGGTATGAGTGGGCAAAAAGCACTCCGCCTATGAAACTACCCAGAAGCGCCACTTCGTTGCCAAAGGGTAGGTGCGCAAACGCAAACAGCGCCGCACTAAGCCAAAAAAGCGTGCCGCTTCCCATCAGCTCTCGGTAGCGATAAAAGAAAAAACGCCGAAACAGTATCTCCTGAGGCAAGGCAGAGAGCAGGGGGTAGAGCACTATAACCGCCAGCCACACCAGCGGCCGCTCCAGCAATAACGCAAAAAGTTCTGTGTACCCCACAGACACAAGCAGCGCAAGCCCCAAAGCTCCAAACAAAACCGTGCGCCCCAAAAGATGGCGGCAATAGGGTCGTCTCAGCTCAAAAACAGACATCTGATGACGCCGCAAAACCAGATACGCATAAAGCGTCAAAACCCAAAGCCCCGGAATGATCATCCACGGCGGCAACACCCCAAAATAGACCGATAAACTCGGCGCCGAAAAAAGCGTAGCCATCTCCGCAAAAAGCCATTTCGTCGCCATCGTGCAGACCTTTTTTTGCTATTGTCGCCAAAGACGGTTACAAAACACTTCAGCCCGACAGACCAAGCCCTAAGTGATCATGGTTTCTTTACATGTAAGCATCTACGCCTCTAATGCCATACGCTCTTTTTTGCTCAGTCCGGCCACAACCAGATCATACGATTCGTCGATCATCTGTCCCAACACCCCATCTTCCATCGTGCCATCAAGCGTGACCGTATTCCAATGCTTTTTGTTCATGTAGTAACCCTCACGCACGCAGTCATAGAGCGCGCGGTAGCCCAGCGCATCTTCGGGTGTCGCCTTGAGCGTGAGGCGCAGCGGCATTTCCTGATGCGCCACCAGTGCAAACATCTTGCCCACCACCTTGTACACCATTGCCTCCTCTCCGAAAGGAAACTCTTTATATGCGCCTTTTTTGGCGGCGAGGCGGGATTCTAAGTGCTCTAGATTCATCGTTTTGCTCCTTACATGTAACGATCACCATATTGCTGACCCTGTATCATACCATCCGTCGTTTGGATTGAGCAGATTGGTTGCCTCGATCAAGGTCAGTTTCTTTGAAGACGTCTGAATCCCGTAAAGCCGAAAAGTAGGCTGATCAGT
>DZBC01000184.1 GCA_022729835.1 Sulfuricurvum sp.
GCCTCATGGGACTTGTTCCGTCCGGCTCATGGCCGGGCGGAGGGGGAATTTGAGATTTAGGTATTTGAGATTTGGGTTACTTTGATCGGGCCGCTACGGGAGCACTCTCATTCAGCTCAGGGCAATTTATCACCCGGGGCGGTGCACACTCTGCCAAAACCTTGTCCTCCCTTATGAATGTCTGGACAATACCTCTCGGCGTCATTAAGGTCGGTTTATCAGCAGGTACCTCTGACCCACTCCGTCGCAGGGTGCCGCTGATTCAAAACAGAAAGGAAAATCGTGAAAACCGCCACAACAGCATTATTCGCCGCAGTCCTCCTCTTGCTCACGTTCGCACCACGGTCCCACGCCATCGAACGGCTGCAAATCTCAGTTCAATGTCCCGACGTCGTTTTGGCTTGGCCCAGCGCCGACGCAGAAACCTACCTCGTGCAATATCGCCAGACACTCGACACCAACTCGACGTGGATTACCCTCACGAACCTCATGCCGAACGACGCTGGCACGAACTGGACCACTTTCGTCCATTCCAACCAACTCCAATGCGCGTCAAACCTCCAGTCCAGCGCTCCGCTAACGGCGCGCTTCTCATCCTCCTTGGTGAATGCAGTGCTGAGCGGTCAGGACTCTTACCCACTCTCGCTGCCTCCCATGCCCCAAGTCACCATTCTCACCAACGGCCTGCGCAAGTTCGTCCCTTGGGAGGAGGTGTACGGCCCTGTTCGGCCCATCATGATGCCCATCCCGCCCACTTTACGCCAAAGAGTCCTGGCCAGCTATAGTGCGGACACCTTGGAGATGACCGAACCCGCTTCCGCCCACTCTGATCCTCAACCAGAGGACGATGGCCCCGGCGACCTCGATCCGCCCGCCACTGGATTCTATCGCGTGGTGCGAAACGGGCTGCACCTATTCGGAATCACAAACGGCACAGTCCTGAGTGGTAAAGTAGTGCTCCCCGTCGAAATCGGCTTTGATGACGCCATTGAATTCGATGGCTTCTTCGCAATGGTCGGCGACACAAATCAAACTGTCCCGGCCAATGGCCTCGAATTTCAAGAAGTCACAAATTCTCTCCCTGAATTCGTTCTTTGGGACACACGGCAAGTCACCAATGGCGCCTACCAGGTCTTTCTCGGTGCCCAGTGGGGGGAAACTGAGATTCACGAGTCGTCCCCGGTGACGGTGATTGTGTCTAACACAATCTGGTTCCCTGACTCTTGGAATGTTGCTGGGTACTACATCAACGTCGAGGCGCAAAGCATCCACGCCAACGGCACTTACCAGGTTGACATCTATGATGACACCGGGTTTCAAATCCTTCAAGCAAGCGGCACCAACGACAGCGAAGGATTCATTACCTATGGAGGATTTCGCGGGTTTGTCGTCGAGAATTTCGACCAAAACGGCGAAATCTATCCCAGCGTTTCTTATACGGTCGTCGTCACCACTTCATCTCAGGGCGACAGTCCATCCGCCACCGCCACCAACATGATCTGGACCGAGTTCAAATGGCCGGTCCAGGGCGCCGGTTGGACAAAGTTCGCCATCGGCTATCAGCCAATCTTCGGCAATCCATCTCTTGGTGGGATCAACGCCGTTGCGCTCCAGGCGATGATCCAAGGCGTTTATACCTCCGCCCAGGCGCGCCCGGGATTTCCTGAAGGACAGCGTGTCATTCGGGGCAGCGATCAGAACCCTTACGAGCTATCGAGTCAGTTCGACTTCACGCAACTCCTTGTCCCGGATATAAGAGACGATTTGGTTCGCAATCTCTATTATTTCGGGCATGGTGCGGCGGCGCATATCGGGCAAAAGAGCGTGCCACGGTATTTGAGCATTGATGATCTGAACTTCGTTCTCAGAAACAACTTCAAGGAGCCCTTGGCAGGCACGAACGCCCACCCGTTTCGGTTTGTCTGGCTGGATGGCTGCTATACGGCTAAAGGCGACCTCTGGAAAGCCTTTGGAATCCCCAAGGAGCAGAACGTCTCAACCAACCGCTTCCTCGCCAGAGGCATGCGCTACCGGGCCTTTATGGGGTGGACCGGCGGACATTTAATCCGCTTGGGATCGTTTAACACCCAGCACGCCACGTTTGTCGGAGACTTCTGGGATGGTTGGAGCGGAGTAAACACCAACGGGCAACCCCGGACTCTTCGTGAAGCCCATACTTTCGGCGCCACCCAGCGAGGAACGGCATCCCCTTGGCAGGATGCCGTTGGCCATTTGCGAATCTATGGCTCCGAGGGCTTGAGGTGGCAGGATACGTACCCCTAGCATTTATGCGCACCTCGGCACACGTCCTGTTCGTCGTAATGATCGCGGCAAGTGCGGTGCTGGCGCAGACGTCAGCACCCGCCACTAAGGAATCTCAATCGGCTAAGCGCCAGGCTCTTCTAAAGGAGATTCCAGGCCAGCCGCTGGCAAGGTCCGTAGCGGCGGCCCGGCAAGGTTTTATTCCCACCAACACGATAGCGTTCCGGGAGTATGCGTTGGACTTGCTGCTGGCTACTGCGAATCAGGCGGCTTCGAATTGGGCTCTTGCCATTCCGCGGCCAGTCACTGTTGATCAGGTCACCGGGTTTTATGCCGTTCCTCGAATAACGGGGGCCGATGCGAACATCACTGTTAACGAACGTTTTGGTTTCGCCGTACAAGAGGGCAGATTCGAGCGTTTTCGCGATCTGCATTATTGGTCCGAATCCTGGCAGGAGACTACTCGCCCTCCCGCCTCCAGGGCAAATTCCACGAACCGCCAGCAACGAACGCCGTTGTCCATTGAGGGAGCATACCAACGAGCGTTTCGGGAAGACGCTGTTCGCGCCCAAACCTACCAGGCAAAGATGATGCAGCCAGCCCAATCAACGAATCTCTTAACCAAGGAGACCGCGCTGCAACTGGCACAGGATGCACTTGGGAAACTCGGCTTCACCGCAAAGCAGTTGCGCCTCCTTGAGCCTCCCGAAGTCAACCAGTTCACTTACCAGCCTGAAGCTAAGAAAGCACCTCTTGCGCTCCCCCTGTTTAGTGTGGCATGGCGTTTCCAGAATAGCGACCTCCAGCCAGTCGTGATGGAAATGTCCGGCATCACCAAAACCGTCGTCAGCTATTTCAATGTTGCTCCCGATGCCCGGGTTATCCCTGTCCCCACTAATTATTTTGAGATGCTCGGCGTACCACCGGAGCCGCGGCTATGGGGCAAACAATACGGTTATGACCCGATTAACACCGATGCTTTTCAGGCGTTCGCGCGCGACTTCCTGCTGGAAAAAGCAAATTGGCTGATGCGCACATGGAAGCTTGGTCTTGCGCTGCCGATAGCCACGAATCATCTGGAGCGTTGCCACGCCATCCCTCATACCAACACCTTCCTGGTGTCCGCGCAGATCGCCAGGCGCTTCGAGTTCCAGGTTGGCGAGGGCATGATTCAGGTATTCAAAGATTACCGGCAAGTCTCCGATGCTTTCACCAGCAGCAAGGAGAAGATGACCATTGTCATGAAAGAGAAGAACCAACTTACAAAATCCAGCGCACTCGCTCTGGCGCGCGACAAACTGGCTCAAATCGGAATTGATGACAAGAAACTCCGCCTCCCCAAGCCATTTGTGCGCCAGGTGCGGGAGCCCTTTCCAGACGAGGAGAAGCCGCGCGACCTTCCGTTTTTCTTCATCGAGTGGAAGTGGACTGACTTCGAGGACGAATACGCGGTTATGGCGATGGAGTTGTCCGCCATCACAAAGCAGGTGACCTTTTTTGCCAACTCATGCACGAACACTCCGCGGTTCGCTCTGCCGCCCAATTATAACGAGATTCTCGGTTTGAAGTAGTAAATCCCCAGCGCACTGTCTGTCAAAAGAGAACGACAAGTTGTCAGCCTCTGATATCTAAAATGGTTTTCGTCGGTTGGCCGTTTCCCGTGCGGCTCCCGCGCAGGCCCGCTCCGTCGGGCGTTGCCTGTTCGGGAAACCCTGCGCCGTTGCCTTCTCTGTCACCCAGTTCGCGGTAGTGCTGAAAAATCATTTGTGGACTGTTTCCCGCCACCAGTGCCACCTCGGCCGCGCTCTTCACATCAGCCAGCCGATAGCTGCAGAACGAATGCCGGAGCGCATTGTGCTTCCACCCCACCGCAGGCGGCGGGGGAGAATCTGGAATTGGAGATTTGAGAGGGGGAGTGACTTTATTGACCGGGGTGACCGGTTAGGTGCTCGGGCAAAGTGGGCAAGTCCAGGAGCCGAACCAAGCACTCTTAATCCTCTAACAGAGCCAAAAATGCCAAATGCCATATGGCACAAATGGTAGGGTTGGTCTGG
>DZBC01000185.1 GCA_022729835.1 Sulfuricurvum sp.
AGCGCTACAAAGAGCGAAAGCGTGAAATATCGATCGTCTTTTTGGATTTGACCATGCCGGTAATGGACGGTTTTGAAGCGCTTGAGAAGATTGTGGCCTTTGATCCACAGGCTAGAGTAGTGATTGTCTCTGCCGACATTCAGCCAAAGTCGCAGGAGCGGGTCATGGCTTCAGGTGCCAAAACCGTCATCCCTAAGCCCATTAGCATAGACAAAATGCGCACCCTACTGCTTAGCGGATTGGTCTAATGTTGACGCCTTTACAGCAGGAGATCTTGCAAGAACTTGTCAATATTGCTTTTGGTTCTGCCACTGCGAGTATGGCCGAACTGATGGAGGCCTTTGCGACCTTGTCGGTGCCGAGCATCCACCTTTTGCCCATCGAACAGTTTAATGAGCACCTGCGCACCATCGTCTCCGATACGCAGCAAATTTACCTTTCGCAGCAGGTGTTTACGGGGTCAATGAAGGGTGAGACGATCTTTATTCTCGAAGCCGAATCGGTCAACAATCTGGTGCGTCATCTCTATCCGATCGAGGAACATCTTACCGACGAACATGTCAAAGACGCGGTTTTGGAGGTCAACAACATCCTCTCTGTCACAACCATCGGCAAGCTCTCTGAGATTATGAAGATGCAGACCAACTTCATGGTGCCGACACTGCGCATCTTGACGGACCGTGAATTTACCGATCTGCGCGAACTTGCCGAATACGATGCAGTGATTATTATCGAAACAGTGATGCGTTTTGAGCGAGAGCAGGTGAGTGGGCATCTGCTCATTCTCACCGCCAGCGCTATGATGCAAGAGCTCCAACATGCGCTCGATCAGATTGCCGAAGAGATGATGTGATGATGCACACAGAGCGCCCCATCCTTGACCATCTTGAAGTCGGTGTTATCATTACCGATCATGATCTCGTCGTATATGAATGGAACCGTTTTTTGCAGATGCACACACAACTACCGCGTGAAGCGGTGATCGGCAAGCGCCTAGACGAACTGTTTGTGCAGATTGAGAGTGCGGTGCTACGGCGAAAGATACGCACTACCTTACGGCTTCGGGAGAGCACCTTCTATCGCCCTATTGCTGTGGCTTATTGCGTGCCGGTGCCGATAAAGCGTTTTATCCAGCATGATCTTCGCTACATGGTGCAACGGGTCAGTATCTCACCGTATGATGAAAGCAAAGGTCAAGTGCTTTTGAGTATCTACGATGAAACAGACAGCCGGATCGCGCAGTTGGAACTCGAAAAAGAGATGCAAAAGGTGGGTCGGCTCAATGCCAATTTGACGCAGGAACAGGAGATTATTGACAAAAATCTGATGATGCTTAAAACCGATCTTGGCGGAAGTATTGTCGAGGTGAGCAGTGCCTTGTGTGCTTTTTATGGCTATGAACGCGAAGAGCTCATCGGTAAAAATCCTTCAGTATTCCGGCATAAAGCGATGTCTTCAGTAGTGTTTCGCGATCTATGGGAGAGGCTCTCTCGGGGGGAAAGCTGGCGCGGTGAAGTGCAGAATCTGCTTGCTAACGGCAAAGATCACTGGGTTGATGTACTTATTTTGCCTTTTTACGATGAGCACGGTTCTATAACATATTATGTCGGCATCTATCATGATATCTCTGATCGCAAACGGCTGGAGTCACTTTACGTGACCGATTCGCTCACCAAGTTGTTTAACCGCTACTTTTTCGATCAGCAGATGAAAAGCATCTTTTTTGGCAAACGCCGTGCCAAGTCATTGAGTATGATGCTGATTGATATCGATCATTTTAAGCAGGTCAATGATACGTTTGGCCATCGAAGCGGCGATGTGCTATTGCAAGAGTTTACTGAAGTGATGCGCGCCACTTTGCGCAGCAGTGATGTGTGCATCCGAATGGGCGGCGAAGAGTTTGCGGTGCTCTTGCTCGGAGCCGAACTGGTTGAGGCGTGCAGCGCGGCAGAGCACCTAAGAGAGGAGATCGAAAAATATCGCTTTACGGAGGTGGGCCATTTGACCTGCAGCATCGGTGTTGCACAGCGTTCGGACGCCGACAGTGCTGATAGCTTTTATGAACGCACCGATGTGCTTTTGTATGTGGCCAAAACCCAAGGGCGTAACCGCATCGCTCACGATGCGATTTTGACCTCTAACCCCTAAAAGGAGGGAAATATGACTTTTTTTCAGATACTTATGGCTGCTGCCGCCGCTTTTTTTGCTTATCAGCTTTTTAACCATGTGAGAAATCTTGAAGACCCCGCCAAAGCCAAGCCCAGAACGCCTTCGTCGTTTGATCCTGAAGTGCTCGTAGAGCGCGCCGATGTTGCGTTTGGCGCGGGGGATGAGATGCAGGCGATTGCTCTGCTGCGCGAAGCGGAGGCCAAGGCCCCGCATGAGGGTGACATCAAGGCAAAATTGGCTTATATTCTCGCCAAAAACACACAGTACGAGGAGGCGGAGGAGTTTTATCTCAAGGCGCTTGAGCTAGACGCAGAAGATGAGCGGCTACACAACGCTTTGGCGTCGCTTTACCGCACCCAAAAGCGCTTTGATGAGGCCAAAACTCACTACGAGCGTTCGGTGGAGATTGCCCCGCAGTACGCGCCGACCCGCTTCAATTATGCCAATTTGTTGTTGGATATGGGGGATACAGAAGGGGCTAAGGTGCTCTACCGCAAAGCCATCGAGCTTGACCCGAGCTTCACGCAAGCCAAGTTTGAGCTGGAAAAGCTCAAGTGAAACTCTCCGAGCTCTACGCTTTGCTGGATGCCTTGTCGCCTTTTGCACTACAGGAGTCATGGGATAATTCGGGACTGATCGTCGGGGATATTCATCAAGAGATCACACAGATTGTGTTGTCGGTGGATGTGGACGAGGCGTTGATCGAGACGCTAAGCGAAAATGCGTTGCTTATCACCCACCACCCGCTGATCTTTGGAGGGCTCAAGCAGTTGCAGTTTAACCGCTATCCTGCACTACTGCTGCGCTCCTTGATCCGCAAAAACATCTCCAATATCGCCATGCACACCAATTTTGATCAAACCCATCTCAACGACTACGTGGCGAGCGAAATTTTGGGTTATCCCGTTACATGTAAAGAGGGTTATGTGGCCTACTTGCAGGTTGATCAGTCGTTTGATGTGTTTGCGCGGCAGGTACGCGACGCTTTAGGACTTACCCATCTGCGCATGGTTCAATGTCATGATTGGGTGGGGCGTGTGGCGTTGACGACAGGTTCGGGCGGCTCCTTGCTGCGCCAGATCGATGCTGAGTGCTTCTTGACCGGTGATATAAAGTACCACGATGCGATGGAAGCAATGGGCATCGGCCTTAGCATGATCGATATCGGCCACTTCGAGAGCGAGCGCTATTTTGGGGAGTTGCTCTACCGTCATTTGAAAAATTTGGATTTAGAAGTTATAATGGCGCAATCGAAAAATCCGTTCACCTATCTGTAACCGTGCGCGCGCTCTTGCGTCACCGCCCCGACCGATAAAATCCCCAGCCTAAGGAAACCGATGAACAAACACCTGCAACATTTGATCCAGCTCTCCGCTATCGACAAAGAGATTGACGCTTTTGAGCCGCAGATCGAAGAAGCGAATCATAAACTCGAAGCCATTTTGGTGACCCAAGATGGCATCACTGCGCAGATCGATCAGCTTCAAAACGAAACCAGAGACGAGCAGATTAAGAAGCAGAAAAATGAACTGCACCTCGCCGAACTCTCCCAAAAACTCGAAGAGAACAGCCGCAAAAGCTCCGAAGTACGTAACGAACGCGAGATGAAATCCTTGCAGCTCGAAGAGGAGATTGCCAAAGAGCAGGTCTCTTTTGCCAATGAGGAGATCGAGCGCTTAGAGCGCGTGATTGCCAACAAAAAGAGCAAAATCGGCGATCTGGAAGCCCAGCTCTCCAAAATCGACGCCAACCTTGAAGCGATCCGCGCAGAGGTGGATGAAAAGCTCTCCAAAATCGAATTAGAACGCCAAGTGGTGTTTGGGAGAAAAGAGCAATTGGTATCGCAAATGAACCAAAAAGGGCTCGCGTTTTATCAGAAAATCCGCCGTTGGGCCAAAAATACCACCGCCGTACCGGTACGCCGCCAAGCGTGCATGGGCTGTTATATGGCGATCAATGACAAAACCTACGCCGAAGTCATCAAGGGTGAAGAGATCACCACCTGCCCGCACTGCGGACGTCTGCTCTACCTTGAAGATACGGACGAGGCGAGCGCCTAAAGCTTTGCTGCGCCCGCTTACGCTTCTCTACGCTCTGGCGCTGACGCTGCTTTATGTGTTAGCGTTACCGCTGCTTATCGTTT
>DZBC01000186.1 GCA_022729835.1 Sulfuricurvum sp.
ATCAACTTCGATCGAGGATTTGGAGTAAAATGTTAGGTTATGCAAGAAGTCTATTCTAAGTTGAAAGGAAGCTCATGTATTGGTGATATCTCAGGATTGCATGCGATTTTGTGCCTCATATCAACTTCAGGGAAAGGTAGCCTGCATCTCGATGCCAGAGTCGCATCGCGATAGCCATCACCTGTATTGAGATAGATGTGAAAACCGTTCTCATAGAGCGCCAGACGGGTTCTAAGCGCGGTCGAATAAGTTGTCAAGAGCCCATCAGGAGCGAGCAATCGCGCGATCTGAGCAAAATACTCCACACTCCACAAAGCGGGGTTGGCCGCAGGACTAAAGGCATCTTGGTAGACAATATCAAACGATTCGTTACATGTAAGCAAAAAAGCGCGTGCATCCCCAAACACCACTTCGATACGCACATGATCATCCTCATAATGCCCATTTCGGGCAATGGAGCGAATCACCTCTTGATAGGGTGCAAACGCTTCTGGATAGGGAAAATCCCCCAAGGAACGCACCAGCACCTCATCGAGTTCAGGCGAGATAATGTGTAACTTCTGCGTCATGCCGTGTGTTCTGGCAACCATCAGCGTCGAGAGCGTATTGAACCCCAGCCCGAAGCAGATATCGAGAATGCGGATCTCTCCTGAGCGCTGCGCAACATGCCGCATCGCCGGCAATACGTGTTTATACAGCGACTCTTGAAGCGCCCCGTCTTTGGTAGAGTGGTAGTGCTCGCCGTAGCTTTGGTTGTACGCCGTAAAACTACCGTCTGCGCTGAGTGTCGGAATAATCATCAAAGCCTCCTTTGTAAGATACAAATAAGCGTCTCGAATTACTCACATTTACGCTCATGGAAAAGCTCACCCATCTGGTCAGGCAGTACCAACTCTTTCCGATCATCTCTTTTGCCAGAGACAAAATCTATATTGCTGCTACAAACCCTCTTTTTTGTGCTCCAACGGCTGGACCGTTGAAGGGCTAGAGCCGAACCTTAACGCACTAGGAGACGATAGAGGCGATCCACCGTCACCACCGACTCTAAACGCTTAGAGTCCGTTGCCCCACATGTGCATCTTCTTGGCCATCACCACATCAAAGCCTTCCAGTACCTCGATGATGCTCGGGACACGAAACTCCAGCCGCTCCAGCGTCTCACAGAGCGCTTGAGGGTCGCAGCGCCCTTTGGGTTCGATGATGAGCACATAAGCGGTATTGGCAAGCGTGGTGTAGCAGTGGCGCAATAGCCGTTCAGGGTAGAGATGACGGCTGTAGAGCTCATGCAAGATCACGAAATCATGCTCACGCGGGAGTGCGCGAAAGAGCGATGCAAACTCATGCACGTTAGCGTGTTGAATCTCCGCGCTCTCGATCGGGCTATGTTCGCCCGGATAGGCGATTACATGTAACGCACCGCCGACTGCGCCTAGTTTCTGCGCCAAGAGCGTCGCCAAAGCATCGGTGCGGGTGGTGGCGAGCAGATAGCGATTGCCCGGCAGTGGGTTAAAGAGCGTGAGTAGCGATTCCATCAGTAGGCCAATTCGTGCAACTCTCGAAACAGATAGGCTTCAACGATATCGTCGATACTGCGCTGGGTATGGGCCACCAGTACCATCATCTGCTCGTCCAAAAAGGGCCAGACATGCTCGTTGTCACCCACCACCACAACAGCATCAACCCCGCCTTCGATGGCGCTACGATCTTCTGTAAAAAGAGTACTACACACCCTCCCCTCTTTGATCTCCACGACGGCCCACTGCTGCACTTCCCCTAGCGGTACCAAGCGCGACTCCTCCGAATCGTCACCGTCCATCGGCAGCAGCAGTCTCATCCACAGCTTCCTTCTAGCAACTCCTCATCCAGCTTAAGCGCTTCATTATCCATCACCCCGATAGGCTGTTTGAGCATATCTTGGGCGATTTTTTTAGCGTCTTTTAGGGAGTGCATTTTGTAGGTACCACACTGATAAACGTTGAGCTCTGGGATATCCTTTTTCTTCTCGACCGCCAAGATATCTTCCATAGCGCGGCTCCACGCCAGTGCCACCTCTGTTTCATCAGGAGCGCCGATAAGGCTCATATAAAAACCGGTACGGCACCCCATAGGCGAAACATCGATAATCTCAACTGCATCGCTGTTGAGATGGTTACGGATAAATCCAGCAAAAAGATGCTCAAGCGTATGAATCCCCTTGCCCGTCATCTTCTCTTCATTGGGTTTGTAAAAACGCAGATCAAACACGGTAATGGTATCGCCTGCGGGTGTGGTCATGGTTTTGGCCTTGCGTACGGCAGGTGCCGACATGCGGGTGTGATCGACGGTGAAACTGTCTAATAACGGCATAGTAAATCCTTACATGTAAAGTGTCGTAATGGTAGCACACTCGCGCGCCATAGCCCTTATCTCGCGCTCATCTTTAAGATCGCCATAAAGTTCGTTGCATAAAGCAATCAATGCTAAAATGTCTTTTTGAGTTTCAACCAACAAGGCACGCCATGCGCAACCGCTTCGATTCAGATTACGCCTCCACACTCAGCGATCCTCTCGCAATGAGGGTGTACACCTCCCGACTTTTGGGGCAAGAAAGCGATCTGGTACTACACGGTGGTGGCAACACCTCCGTCAAAATCGGCAATACCCTCTACGTCAAAGGCAGCGGCTGGAACCTTGATACGATTGAGACCCAAGGCTTTGCCCCCGTCGGACTTGAGGCGCTGGTTGCAATGGCCTCATTTCATAGTCTCAGCGATAGCGATATGGTGCGTCTGCAACGCGAAGCCATGCAAGACCCCCATGCTCCAAACCCCTCAATAGAAGCGATTTTGCATGCGATCATCCCCTTTGATTTCGTCGATCACACCCATGCCGATGCAATAGTGACGATCTCAAACACACCCGATGGTAAAGAGCGCCTTCACACTCTTTATGGGGAGAACATGCTGATTGTCGATTATGTGATGCCCGGATTTGAGCTGGCCAAGTACATCTTTGATTTTACCCGTATGATCGATTGGAACCGACTAGAAGGCATTATTTTAATGCATCACGGCATCTTCACATTCGACAACGACGCCTATCTCTCCTACACAAAGATGGTTGATGCGGTCACTCAGGCCGAAACATATCTACAATGCCATGCGCCGCTTCATCTTACATGTAATGCCTCCGCCCTTTCTACTTTGGTTCTGACCCAACTGACTACAAAGGTGGCACAACTTCGAGGCTGTGACATTGAGCCTCTGCTGCTTTCGACACCTTGCACCTATGCACTTAGCATCCACCCTGAGGTAGAGCGCATTGTCATGAGCGGCGGACTCACCCCTGAACATGTGATCCGCATCAAGCCCTTTCCCGCACTGATCGACACCAGCGTTGAAGAGGGAATTTATCGATTTGTGACCGACTATCAACACTATTTCGACCTCCACGCTCAACCACATCATCGCCGCCTCGATCCGGCACCGCGATATGCCCTAGTCAAAGGGGTGGGGGCCGTCGTCTTTGGCAAAGATGCTCACGAGAGTGCCATCATCGCACAGATCGTTGAACATACCGCAAGGGCGATGCTTCATGCAGAAGCATTAGGTGGATTTCACAGCCTTTCCCAAGAGGAACTCTTTGCTATGGAATATTGGGAACTCGAACAAGCGAAATTAAAAAAATAGGAGAATGACCATGCAAACCACAAAAAAAGTTACTTTTGTCGCCAAAGAAGGGCATGCCCAGCAGCTCAAAACCTTACTCGAGGGGATGGTATTGCCCTCACGGGCAGAACGAGGGTGTCTAAAATACAACATCTACCAGCTAGAGAGTGATCAAAACCGTTTTATTGTCATTGAAGCATGGGAAGATGAAGCTGCCCTCGAAGGGCACAAGCACTCCAAACACTACTTACACTACAAATCTCATTACGAAGTACACACTCAAGAGAAGTTTACGGAAAACCTCATCATCATAGGTGAGCCTTTTTAAGCTCCCCTGCGCGCGCAGCTAAGTGCTGCCGCATTCTTCATCATCTCCTGTACAACCTTCTCATCTTTCACTGCCGTCGGGCCTGATGTACGCCGTTTCTGATCAATCTCCCGATGCGTCCCTGCCAATTTGGCAATATAGCCTTCACTACCATAAGTATCAAGAGCCGATTCCATCAAAGGAATCACCTGCTCAGCCTGTACCATTGAAGGAGTTGCGCCACTTTTTTTAAACTTTTTCTGAAAATATTCGCGCTGTATCGCTGCGTGCATATAACGGCGCATCCGGCCACCAATCGCGCAGAACATCCGGCCACTTG
>DZBC01000187.1 GCA_022729835.1 Sulfuricurvum sp.
TTTGGAGTGTTAGCCATTGTATGCCTCTCTCATGGATTGCCGCGTCGCTGCGCTCGCAATGACGGCTGAAATGTCATTGCGAGGAGCGCCAAACCCGTCACTGCTAGCGAAGCGCGGCAGTCTAAATGCTGATTCATAGCTCACCCCTTTGATGCACAAGTACGTTCTGTACTTTCTCAAGCAGATGCAGCGCGTCACCTTCGATACGAGAAAATGCGAACCACTTTTTGCCGAGATCTTTTAGCGATGCGCCTATGTGGTAGACCGTCTCGTCTATGATGAGAAAACGGTCGTGCGCTTCATTGAAGGTGACGAGTGTGATCGGTTTGTATTGCGCGTTGTGTTTTTGAAGATCAAGCTGCATGGCCTTGCTGATGCTTTTGGTCAAAATAGTGGTCGTGACGTTTTCATTTGCCTTGGCGCTCAGATGCGTGAGTGTTGTGTCGTCGATGTAGTTGTCGATGAGAATGATGCGCTGTTTCGCCTGCCGGATCAGGTCAGATACAAACGTGTAAGCGTCGAATATCTGCCCGTTGTAGAAGATGCCCTGTTTGGGCTGGATGCTTTTGTCTTCGATGGCGTTTAGGATGGTGTCGATTTTTTCATTGGTTTGCTTTTGTTGCGCTTCTAGTAAACCTACTCTTTGGAATAGTGAACTGTTGTGTGACATATAACGACGCATTTGGACAAATGTTCTAATGATATTTACGCTTATTGTCACAGCAGTGTCACTCTTCAAAACAGCACTGAGCATTGAAACGCCTTGTTCGGTGAAGGCGTAAGGCAGATAGCGTCTTCCACCATGCTCTGAACTTGAGGTCACATTTTGTGACCTCAAGTAGATAGATTCTTCATTTGTAAGCTGAAACCGAAAGTCATCAGGGAATCGGTCAATATTTCGTTTGACGGCTTGGTTGAATACTTTGGTTTCCACCCCATACAACTCCGCCAGATCACGGTCAATCATCACCTGCACACCGCGAAGGGTGAAGATTTTGGTTTCGATGGCGGAGACGGTGAGGTTGGTGGTCATGGTAATCGCTCCAGTAGCCCAAGGGTTCCAAGCTCCATTTTGGAGACGGCAAACCATTTTTTTCCAAGGTCTTTAAGACTTGCGCCAAAGTGATAAAGTTCGGTTTCATCAATAATGAGAAAACGGTCGTGCGCCTGTGCGAAGGTTTTAAGTTCCACCGACGGATATTGCTGATTGTATTTGGCAAGGTCAATCTCAAGCTGTCGAGAAATGCTCTTGGTGTAGATGGTAGCTTTACATGTAAGCGCTCTTTTGGAAAAAAGCGAGAGCGTGGTTTCGTCAATGTAGTTGTCAATGAGAATGAGCGATGTGTTTGCGCTCCTGATGAGATCACTCACAAAAAGGTGCGCGTCAAAAATCTGACCGTCGTAGAACAGGTGCTGTTTTGGGGTGAGCGTTTTGCTTTCGATTGCGTCGAAGATTCGGTCAAACTTTGCGTCGGTTTCGAGTTTGTATTGCAGATGTTTGGTCTCAAGCGTGTCAAGGCGACTGAAAAGAGCGGCGTTTTGAATAAAGAACTTCTTCATATCTACAAAAACACGAATAATTTGCACGCTTACTTCAACAGCCTGTTCTGTTTTCAGTACTGCGCTGATCATTGACACCCCGTGTTCTGTGAATGCATAGGGAAGCGATCCGCCAAGATGTTGCCTAGAAGGTATCGCATTTTGCGATACCATGAGATCAACCTCTGCATCATCAAGCTGAAACATGAAATCCTCTGGGAATCTTTTGATATTTCTTTTGATCTGCTCTCTAAGCCTAATAGGTTTTACACCATAAAAGACGGCGATATCTCTGTCCAGCATCACCTGCACACCGCGAAGGGTGAAGATTTTTGTGGAAATATCTGTTTCAATCGGCATAAGTTGGTTTGGAGTGTTAGCCATTGTATGCCTCTCTCATGGATTGCCGCGTCGCTGCGCTCCTCGCAATGACGTCACTGCGAGCGAAGCGCGGCAGTCTGTTTTGTCAGGCAATTCGATGATAACTTTGTGGTCTATAACTTTAATAAACTCACGTATTGCAGCCATGCATAGCTCCTTCATGTTTATTATTGTGACGATTATAGCCAACTCTCTTTGAGATGTATGCAAGGTGCTGCTTTGGGGTGAGCGTTTTGAATAAAACACACTGTTGGCGATACAATATGTGATACAAATTTTCAAGGAGCAGGTTCTATGTTGTCGATTCGATTAGATCACTCGATTGAACATCAACTCAGCCGGTTGGCGCAGCAGAAGCAGACCTCAAAAAGCAAAATTATCAAAGAGGCTTTGACCTACTATTTTGAGATGATGAAGCAAGAGTCAAAATCCAAGACCCCTTATGAACTCGTTTAGAGTTTATCAAATGGATTTGGCGGATGGAACCTTGATGTATATTGCCAACAAAGAGAAGATCAAAAACATCCTCAGCATCAACAGCGATTTTGATATCTACAGAACGCTCAAAAAACAGAATCTCAACAACCTATTGAGGTAAGAGGGCTTACTCGGCCTGATCAAGAGCATAGTAGCCGCCTGTTTTGGGCGCACCCTTGAAGATGATTTTGTGAGCGTCTTTGAGTTGCTTCATCCAGCGCTCGACATTTTTAACGGAGGTCAGCATGAGTTCTGCAAAAAAAGGTGCTCGTTTGCCGGGGTGGGCTGCTATAAGGGCATAGAGGCCATTTACACCCTCATTTACACCCTCATTTACACCCTCATTTACTCCGCCGCTTGTTGATTTGTACACCGTCACCAGCATACCGCCTTGTGTCACTTCAAACGTAGGTTCACTTAGGCCATAAGCCTTAAAAGCGGTGATAACCCGCTTGACACCAGAACCGTATTTTTCGATGATATTCGCTGCTTTGAAAACATCGGCGATCTGAAGGTTTCGGGGTATGGAGCGGTAATAGCCGCTTTTGATTTTCTCTATGCTGAGCTCTTCGGGCAGTTTGCCTTGATTGAAAAACTCTATTTTGTCATCGAAGATCTTCACGGTGGTGTGCCCACTGCTACGGTAGTCGCGGTGGACGATCATGTTGACGACAATCTCGCGAATGGCATCCATTGGGTAGTCCCATACTTCGTCACGCTGAGGTTTGCCGGTAATCACGTAGGCTTTGTTGATGTGCTTGTAAATAAACGCCATCACGCTCTCGACTTGGTTAATGAGGCCGCCATGAATACTTAGGCTGTCTTTGATGATGGTTTCGGTCTGGAAGTGACCAATTTCCATGCCGGTCAGTAAAGCGCGGTCATTGTTGTTGAAGAGCAGGTAGGCACCAATGGTGATTTTAGAGTCTTTAACCAACTCAAATTTGCTGTAAACCGTGGCTATATCATCATCAATATGCGCCATTTTCATAAATTTTCGCACGTTTTGCTCATCTATATCTGTCAAAGCGTGATATGGATCAGCAAAATAGTCCCAACTACTGTTCATAGTTTTTATGTGAGCGTCGCTGATTTCGGTGGCACTCATGGGATGGTTGGCGTTGTTGCGGCGTTTGAAATAGCGCCCTTTGGTGGCTACCGGTTTGACGGGATATTCATCGACCACAATATCCAAAATGGTTTTGCCATTAATCTCCAAGTGCTCGATGTCTACAATAATACTAGGTTCAGTACTTTGCTTGATGATGTTGATAAAGTGCTGCTCGCTCTCGTCGCCAACCGTTACACCGACTACACTACCGTTGTCTTTGATCCCTATGAAAATATGCCCACCTTTGGCATTCGCAAAGGCTACGACCGTTTCGACCACCTCTTTTTGAAACGAGCTTTTGAACTCTACATGTAAGCCCTCACCACTTGCAATACGCGCTTCTGGAGTCATCGTGCTTCCTGGTTACATATAAAGGGGCGAGATTGCTTCGCTGTGCTCGCAATGACGTCACTGCGAGCGAAGCGCGGCAGTCTGTTTTGGGGGATCATTGGTAAATTCATTTATTGATCACACCCTATTGCTTTACAAAATTCAGACATGACACTCTGCAACAAACTTTCATTTACTTGCGCAAGATAAATCTTTCCTACCACTGGCTGTAATCCTCCGGATCATCCACAAAGCTTCTGCTATCAAAGCCCGTCTTGCCAATGTTCTCCTCTGAACGCCATTCGGTCTCATCTTTTGGCATTATAATTACTTCGACATGTTCATAATTGAAGTTTTCAGGCAATTCGATGATAACTGCAAAAAACGCACCCATCCGGCCACCCGTGACGTTTTGATCCGGCCACCC
>DZBC01000016.1 GCA_022729835.1 Sulfuricurvum sp.
GCGCGCGCAAGTCGGGTGATAGAGTCGAGCAAAATGACGACATTTTTACCCACCTCGACGCGGCGCTTTGCCCGCTCAATCACCATTTCGGCGACTTTAACGTGGTTTTTGGCCGGCATGTCAAAAGTCGAGCTGTAGACCTCACCTTTGACGGAGCGCTCCATATCGGTCACCTCTTCGGGGCGTTCATCGACGAGCAACACCATCAGTTCCACTTCGGGATGGTTGGTGCTGATGCCGTGGGCGATCTCTTTGAGCAGCTCTGTTTTACCCGATCGTGGCGGTGCTACGATCAGCCCGCGCTGGCCTTTGCCGATGGGACAGAAGAGGTCCATCATGCGGCCTGTGAGGTTTTGGGGTAGGTACTCCAGTTTAAGCTGTTCAGAGGCGTAGAGCGGCGTGAGGTTTTCAAAGAGGGGGCGCTTTTTGGACTCTTCGGGCGGCAGATAGTTGATCGCCTCGATCTTGAGTAGGGCGTAGTAGCGCTCGGCTTCTTTGGGGGCGCGCACCTGTCCTGTGACGGTGTCGCCGTTGCGCAGGGCAAAGCGCTTGATTTGCGTAGAGCTGACGTAGGCGTCGTGCAGTGAGTCGCTGAAGCTCTGATCGATGGCGCGTAAGAAGCCATACCCATCAGCCATAATCTCCAAAATACCTGTAAAGAGGATGAATCCACCCTGAGCAACTTGAGATTTGAGGATTTCAAAAATAATATCTTGGCGTTTGAGTTCGTTAGGGTGTTCGATTTCGAGTTCGTTGGCGATCTCTACGAGGATGTCAATAGGAAGGGTGCGGAGTTCTTCAATACCGTGGCCTTTGGCGGGCGTGTGGGTTCTTCCGTTGGAAGTTTTTTTCGTGGGTTTACGCGTTGCGGTTTCGCTCATAAATTACCTTGGAGGGAGTGTGAAAATTTGGAAATTGCAGAAGTTGGGAGTCTGTTATACAGGACAAAAACAGCGAATTATAGCCTGAAGTTGGCGTGTAGTCAAGACAGTAAGGCTTTAGCAACTGAAAATTGGTTGGCGGTCATTAGGTGGATTTTCGGATGCAACGCTTTGATATTCTCAAAAAGCGCTTTACTCAGGCGAAACCCTGCTTCAAATTCCGCTTCAGGGGAGATGTCGGCAGCTTCTCTGAGGGTGTCAAGCCACAAGGTTGGGACGTTGATTCCGGGGACATGGGCAGAGAGAAACTGCGCCGTACGCAGCTTGGTAATCGGAAAGATGCCCAAAATTAGCTCGCAGCGGTGGTTGCTGCCGATATGCGCTTCTTCAAATAGCTCCAGCAGCAAAGTGGCACTTTGCAGGTCATAGACGGGCTGCGTGATGATACCGATGGCCTTGTGATCTATTTTTTTGCGCATCTTGCGCAGCAAGGTTGTGGGATTTTTGGCGTAGGCGTTCACCACAGCAAAGGGGTAGATCGGTTCGGGCATACACCCTAGCGGACGTCCGGCGTGGTCGATCCCGCTGTTGAAACAGGTGATCATATCCAGCAGCAGGGTGCTATCGCCCTCAAGCACTCCTTTGGTGTTGGGCTGATCGGACATTTTGGCTGGATCACCCGTGAGGGCCAAAATGGCGCGCACATTCGCTTCATTGGCACCAAGCAGGTCGCTTTGCAAGGCGATGCGGTTGCGGTCGCGCATGCTCATGGTGGCGATGACAGGTTTGCCGAAGCGCTGCTGTAGCATTGAGGCGGCGAAGAGGGCGTTGTATTTAAGTTTGGCGAGCGGACTGTCGGTGGTGCTAAAGCCGTCTACCAGTTCGTGCAAGCCGAGTGCTTCGATTTTGTCGATAACGGGTTTGAACTGCGGGGAGTGGGCAGGCGTGGTCTCTAGTGAGATGTAGCTCTTGTTTTTTAGTTTTTCCAGAAGCTCTTCAAACACACGCCGTCCTTGGTTATAATGGTGCCATTTTATCAGAAAGTTACCAAAATGAAATTGTGTGTATTTGACTTCGATTCGACGCTGATGGACGGCGAAACGATCGATTTTTTTGCAGCCGAACTGGGGATTGGTGCGCGTGTGGCGGCCATTACGGAGCGCACCATGAACGGTGAGCTCGATTTTTTCGAGAGTCTGCAGGAGCGGGTAGGGCTGCTTAAGGGCTTGGAGTATAGCAAGGTTGAGGCGATTTGCCATGCGCTTCCTTATATGCCTGGTGCCAAAGAGACGATAACGGCGCTTAAAAAAGCGGGCATGCGGGTGGTCTGTTTTAGCGGCGGATTTCGCCCGGCGACCGGTTATGCCAAAACACAGCTCGGCTTTGATGCCGACTTTGCCAATATCTTACATGTAAGAGAGGGGCGTCTCAGCGGACTTGTCGGCGGTGATATGATGTTTAACACCTCCAAAGGCGATATGTTGCTACGCCTGCAGGCGCTTTTGGGGATAGCGCCTGAGGAGACGATGGTAGTAGGTGATGGCGCAAATGACCTCTCGATGTTTGAGCACGCGGGGACGCGGATCGCTTTTTGTGCCAAAGAAGTGCTTAGATGTGAAGCTGATATTGTGATCGATCATAAAGATCTTACTGAAATTTTGGGGCGTTTATTATGAGACTAGAGTATTCAATTTGGCACCGCTACCACCCCGAGACGTCGCTACATGACGGGCTGGTGCACTTTTATGGTTGCGACGGGGAGGCTGTGAGTATGGATGATGACTATCTCTATGCGCTTATCAAACAGAAACTTACAAAAAAAGAGTTGCGCTTTTTTATCATGGATGAAGCGAAAGCGGAGCCGGCCTTGATAGAAGAGGCCCTACATGTAACGCACGAGGAGTTGGATGCGCTTAGGCGTAAGGCCTATCGGAAACTTCGTGATGGCAAGACGCGTAAAGCAATGGCTTTAGGACCGATATTGACCGCAACGGAAGATGGAGACAAAGCTTAATTGCGGGTTATATAAGATATTTTTTCAAATCCTCTTGTGTTGCAGCAAGAGGTGTCTTCTTGTCTATTCTGTCTCTTTTTCTTCTTTAGCACCATACTCTAACAACAGCAATACGATGTTATCACGCTGATGCTCTTTGGCAATTTTTAGTGCGTTTAAATGGTTTGAGGATAGATTGGCATCGGCACCGGTTTCGAGTAGGAACCGAACGATCTTGTAGTGGTTGTAGTAGACCCCCAGCATCAAGGCGCTCCAGCCGAATTTGTCAATCAAATCGAGTTGAGCATAGTTGTTGATCAGCGTTTCGACGGCTTGGAATCGTCCCATTGAGGCGGCGATCATCAAGGGCGTGCGGTTGTTGGTGTCACGGTAGTTGATCTGCGCACCCAATCGTATTAAAAGGATCAGATGCTCATGCATCGCTCTGTTTTGTAACTTCGAAATGGTGAAAAAAAGAGGAGTCCAGCGCAGGTGGTTGATGGGAATATCGACATGGGCTCCGCGTATCAGCAGCAGAGTTTCGAGCTCACGAAAGCCTTTGCTTTGCTGGGGAAAGAGGGTAATAGCATCATGGACCAGTGTGAGTGGCGTGTGCAGGGTGTCTACCACGTGAATATTTGCACCACTTTCAATGAGTAACAGAGCAATATCGGCAAAACCGTTGCGAAGGGCGGTTGTGAGAGGGGTATGTCCTTGGGTGTTGCGATGATCAAGTGTGGCTCTGCGGCGAATCAGCAGCGCTGCCATATCATATCCATGGGCAAATTTGACCGCAATGCCTAAAGGCGTGTTGCCGCTGTGATCGACGGCGTCGATGTCAAGACCTTTATTGAGTAGATAAATGACCATGGCCGGTGTATTCGCATAGATGCCAAGATGTAGCAAAGTGTGCCCTTGCGGACTGACCGAAAATAAGGTTTTACGTGCGTTACATGTACGAGAGAGTTCGTATAAATCCCCGTGTTTTGCACTTTCAAAGCAGTCTCTATGGGTATGGGGGATGGCTTGTGTCGTACGAAAGATCTCTTGCATTTGCGCATCATTTTGAGCGAGATCCAAGGCGCTGTAGCCGTCGCGATTACACAAGGTGGGATCGGCACCGAAGCGAAGTAGTAGGTAGGCAGACTGGTGCAGTGCCCCAATAACGGCTACATGTAAAGCACTCTCTCCCTGAGTGGAAATAATATTGACATGGGCGCCACGGTCAAGAAGAAGATGCATTACATCAATTTGTCTGTGCAGTAGTGCATAGATCAATGGCGGGAGATGAGCAGCTTCGTGAAAATCGACATCAAAACCCTCGTTGATCATATGCTCTAGCATATTGAGATCGCCGCGACGCATGGCATCATAAAAGGGGGCATGAAGAGGTTCTACGATGTGCGCTTCATAGTGATGATGCATGGGTGTCTTGAGAATCATTGCACTTTGAAGGCGCTCTAGAAAAGGCATGGTACTCCTTTAGATTACATCGAAAACGGTAGCATAAGATTCGCAAAAATGCGAGAGGAGTTTGCAAAAACGGAGTATATTTTTAGAGTTTTGTGTATGTAGATAATGTAGTTTGGCGAATATGTCAGGTGCAAAGTCATCCGCAGTGAAGCAGATAACCTTGCGGGTTGATTAGCAAGAGGGAACGTTACCGCTGTCGCTTGCGTATTCGTGTACGAAATCGTACATATCAGCTTCCATTTTCTCTTTGAAGCCATCGCCTTTGAAGATTTTCTCACCGGCAGGACAAATAGTGGAGAACACATCTACAAGTTTGTCTTCTGCCTTGGCATCTTCCCACTCAGCTTGAGTGTGGGTCGCAGCGAATTTACCACCACTTTGCCCACAAAGCTTGGTGAATTTCTTTTGATAGATTTTTTGTCCTTTTGCAACATCAGCTTGTGCAGAAGTAGAAGCAAGCAAAAGTGCAGCAGCAACAGCAACGGATTTAACGATCATATTCATGTATACCCTTTGTAAAGAATTGAATAAACATAGTAGCGAATTAAGGTTAAGTATCTATTAATAGCGCGCAGTAAACCGATAGATTAGAGATGCAATGAGGACAAAAAAGAGTAAAAAAAGTAGGTGATTCGGGATTGACCCGAACGACCTATCTGATGTTTTCGAAAGGGTTGGTAACTACTTCTTTTCGTGACACAGTATAAGGAACCAAAGCCGCAGCACGAGCACGCTTGATAGCGATGGTGACCATGTCTTGATGGCGTTTGCAGTTACCTGTCAAGCGACGTGGCATGATTTTGTAGCGCTCAGAGAGCGAGTATTTAAGCGAACCTGCATCTTTGTAATCGATGAAATCGATTTTCGCTTCACAATATTTACAGTAGCGTTTTTTGTATTTTCTTTTTTCTGCCATGGATATTTCCTTGTCTTTTCTATTATTCTAAAATGGAATTTCGTCTTCGTTGATGTCAATCTCTGGGAGATTGTTCTCCGGCATTCTGGTAGCAGATCGCTGCGGGGCAGGTGCACTTGACTGTCTTGGCGGCTGATAGCTTGGCTGAGAAGATGGAGCGGATATTGAGGACTCAAAATTCTCTTGCATGTCACTACCGACCATCGCAGATGTGTCATTGCGACTATCGAGCATCTGCATCGTTTCGATGATGACAGAGTGTTTGGAACGTTTTTGACTGCTTTGGTCAACCCATTGTTCTAGTTGGAGTCTGCCTTCGATCAAGACTTTGCTGCCTTTTCGAAGATATTGGTTGGCAACCTCTGCGGAGCGACCAAAAAACGTGATGTCAATAAACATTGTTTCTTCTTTGCGCTCACTTCCACTTCCGAATTTCCGACTTGTTGCGATACCGCTTTTGGCAATTGCAGTGCCAGTTTGCGCATAGCGAAGCTCGATATCGCGGGTGAGGTTTCCTACCAATATAATTTTGTTGAACATATGGGATTCCTTTTGTAATTACTCTTCTTCGTCGGCTGTCGGTGCTTTGATTTTAGGCTCTTCGTTACGTGAAGGACCTTTTTTTGCTTTTTCAACCAGTTCATGCCAGGCTTTAACTTCGCGTTTGGCATCATATTTGATGGTAACAAAACGCAGAAGCTCTTCGTTAATACGAAAACGACGCTCAACTTCAGCGATATTTTGTGGGTCCATGGTGTAATAGAGGACGTAGAAATAACCGCGCGGGCTTTTTTCAATCGGATAGGCGAGTTTGCGCATGCCCATATCGTCACGGACGGCAATTTCTCCACCGTTTGAGGTGATAATTTCTTCTACGTTGGCGAGATTTCTTTTAATCTCTTCTTCGGTTAGTGTGGGTTTAACAATTACGAGGTTTTCGTAGTGTCTCATAGAGTATGGTCTCCTTATGGTTTTACCCCTTCTGGCTGTAAACATACACACAGTGTTGTGTGTACAAAGAGAAAGGAACTGCGAATTGTACTGAAATTATGCTTAAGTTAAGGTAAGATTAATGACGGGCTAGCTTCACTGCTCTTTGAGCAGTTGGAGCATAGCGCAGTTCATTGGCAGGGTTTTAGCGTATGAACCTTCAATGATTCCATTTTCCAAATTCACAAGCTTCACAAAGACTACCGCTTCTTTGTCGGTGTAAGTATAGGTTCCAGCAACGGCGTGTTTTACGTTGAGATTGTCGGAGCGAATGGCATCGGTATCGCGGGTGAGTACCTTCAGGCCATTGGCGGAAAGTTTAAAATATTTAGATACTTCCGCTTCTATCACGTCAGCCTTAATTTCTGCAATAATGGAATTCTTAATGCTGTTGGAAAGAACATATCCAAATTTCGAATGATTTTCCAGAGAAGTAAGATCGACAAATTCCGTCACAATGACTCGCTTGGGCAACTGCTCGATGGAATTAAATATCACTTCGATGGCCTGATCAGTCAAAAGTTGATAGTGGACTCGTCCTTCGCCAAGAGTGTATTTTCGCTGCTCTGCATCGACATAGCAGGTCTCATTTTTGTATGGATTGTGCGAATCGACTTTGGAAGCACAACCGCTTAACAACCATGTGGTGAGCGCCAATGAGGTCAGTGTCAGAGTGTGCAACGATTTCATTGTTTGGTCCCATCGACGCAGCGGCCTGTAGTATCGCAACCGTCTTTCATGATTTTCATATTGAACGATTGACATGTTTTGCTGTATTCGCAACAAGTGAGATCTTTACAGTTATCAACACGGGCAAGCTTGATGGTCTCTTTGTCTTCGATCAGGACGTTTGAGGAGACCACCAGGCGATTGTCAGTGTGGTCGAGAATCCGTACGTTGACCAGCAGGCCGTCATCATATTCTCCGTAGGTACCCACGACGACCAGATAGTTCTCTCCAAACTGTTTGAGTTTAGAACGATCAAGGTAGAATTCTCCACCTTTGACTTTTGCAATGACTTCAACGCCGCGATAGTCGATCACTTTCCATCCAAATCGTTCCAGATTGGTCATGATGGAATCGGAATAGAGGCGTCCAAAGTTGGAAGATTGGCCTAGATCGTTGACGTCGACGATCGATGTTAGAATGATGGTTTGATCTTTGATGGCTTCGCGGCTATGGGCGCGCTGTGTCAACTCTTCTGTGAGGGCGGTCACAGAGCTTGGTAGATCGGGAGCGCGCATGATGCGATTTCGGCTACAGCCCCCTACAATGATGGCTATCGTGAGTGCAAGAAGTGTCAGTTTGAATAGTGTTTTCATAGTATTCCTTTGAGATTAAAAGCGCATCATGGCACCAAGTTGTACCATAAAACCGTCGAGTTCAAGATCTTCTCCGGCAAGATGGGTATAGCCGGATTTGGCAGCTACATCCATAGTGGCCCCTAAAACGTAATCGACGGAACCCTTGATCACAAAACGGTCCCCCACCGTAAAGGCGAGACCAGGTGCAATCGCATTGGTGCCGGAAATGGAGAATTCGGTGTCACCCTCCCACGAAGGAGAGAATATGTTGTAGTTGACTACGTGAGGTCCAAATGCGAGTCCGGTTTGTAGTCCGCCGGTGTAATAGATACCGGCTTCATATTTAATAATGGTGGCACTAAAGGCATCGTGAACCATTTTGCCGATACCTGCGGTGAGTTGATAGCGATAATAATCGGTGTCGATTTCAAAGCCGACAGACACAGTAGGCAGATAAGAGGCCCCGTTTTTGAACTCTTCATAGGCTACTTTGGATGGATCGGTTTGCTTCACCGTTTGGTAAGGGCCGAATTCAGAGCTTAGCAGAACGCTACCTGGCATTACTTCAAACAACACACTGTACTCAGCCGCAACTACACTGTGCGAACCAAACGCCATACTGACCGAAAAAAGCGCCAAAGCTTTTTTGAATAGACTGCTCACCATCTGCTCCTTAAATATGCAGGGTTATAAGACCCATTTGCATTGCTTTGGCTATTGTATCGAAAAATGCAGAAAATGGATTATAAAATTGCCTGTAAACGCAATAAGGTAGAAAGTAACAGTGATGTTTTGTCGAAGTCTCCACCGGATTTTAGAGAGAGTTCGGCGTGCAGGAGTAGGCTTAGTCCATCTTGATAAGATTTTGGTTTAAGCTTTATGGAGAGATCCGCGCGCATTTTTTCGACATCAGAGGGGAGCTTATATCCAAGGATCACTAAAGAGTCTGGTGCACCGTGCAGTTTGATATAGATATGAAAGAGATAGAGCTGGGTTAAAAAAGCGCTGATAGCGGTAACGATGCGCACCTCGTCTTCACCGCTTTCAAGCAGATGGGTCAAGTCACTGCGAAAATCCCGCTTTTCTATGAGATTTTTGATGAAATGCTCCAGTTTTACCTCTGCTAGGCCATAGACATGCGTTTCGATTTCTTTGGAGGTGATCGGACGGCCCAGAATCGAGAGTTTCTCGAGTTCATTGCAGGCGAGGGCAAGGTCCGCATGTTGACTTTCGAGCAGATGTTTGGCGGCTGACGCATCGATGCGCATCCGATGCGTCGTAGCTTCTTCGATAATTACTGAGATGGCTTCATTCAAGTAGGGATTAAAAAGACGGATCGAATCTCCGCCGCTACGTTTGTCGAAGGCTTTGTTGGATGTCTTGTGGTCGTCACCGTAGTAGGCGTATACAAAAATCACATCAGTGTTTTTTTGACATAGGGCGATGAGAAGGTCAAGATCCGCTTTGGGAATTTTTTTTTCACTTTTGATCAGTAAAACATTGCGACCGCCAAAGAGTGAGCCTTGCGAAAGGTGGGATTTGGCAAGTTCTTTGTCGTATTCGTCGTGATAAAGTCCTAAAAGGTTGGCATCTTCAACATCACAGAGGCGCTTGGCATAGCGCTCGATCAAAAAATGGCTTTCGCCGTAGAGCATCATGGCATTTGGGGGATTGCCTTTTTTAAGGGCGGCATCGAGCTCGTGGCGCTTCATTCCCGCTCACACTTCTCAATCGCTTGGGCGTAGATTTTAGCGGTGGCGAGGTTCACGCGTTCGATGCGTACCATCAAATCATCAAAGAGCATCAGCGGCAAGGCATTGGTGATTTCGACCTTTGCCCCTTTGATGGTGTCGATGATTTCGGCGCTCAGGGCGTTTTCGGTCTCCATGATGCGGGCTTTGAATGATTCGTTTACATGTAAGGAGGCCCAGCGGGCAAATTTACGCTGCATATAGCGGATCTCGATATCGCTCGCTTCGCGCTCTTTTTCGCTGATGCTGATGGCCAGTGCGTCGATGTTGCGCAGAACATAGGAGCCCTCTTCGGTATCTTTTGCCAAAATCGCTTTTATCAGACGGTGGACGATCAGGTCGCTGTAGCGGCGGATTGGGGAGGTGAAGTGGGTGTAGCGCTCAAACCCCAGCCCGAAATGGCCGCTGTTTTCGGGGGCGTAGCGTGCCTGCATCTGGGCGCGGATGATGAGGGTGTCTACTTCACTCTCAAGATCCCGCGCTTTGGCCTGATCTTGGATAAAACGGATGGTGTCGCGCAGGCTCTCTTGAGGCTCGATCATAATACCGATACCGGCAAGCTCCTGATAAAGGCTTTGAAGTTTGGTCTGCGATGGGGGTTCGTGGATACGAAAAATGCCCCGCTCGAACATCGCGGCGGCTGCTTTGTTGGCCAGCAGCATACAGTCCTCTATCAGCGCATGTGAGGGGGTTTCAAGCGCGTAGTGTGTGGCGATGAGATTTTGCTCTTCATCCACCTCCATCTCCAGTTCGCTGGAGCGAAAGTCGTAGCCGCGTTTGAGGCGCTCTTTTTTGAGCCGGTCGGTGATCTCACGCAGGGGCAACAGCCATGAGAGCACGCGCTGATCTTCAGCGCTTACATGTAAACGATGTTCAAAGATCGCATCGACCTCTTCGTAGTTGAATCGGCGCACTGAGTGTATGACTGCTTCATAAACTGTGCTTTGGGTATTTTCGAGCGTGTGTGGATCGAGCTGCATCTCAAAGACAAAAGCGAGCCGGTCAACGTGGGGCTGAAGCGAGCAGAGGGTTTCACTCAGCGCACGCGGTAGCATCGGAATCGAGCGGTGGGGCAGATAGATCGAGAAGCTGCGGTAGATCGCTTCGGCATCGATGGCGCCAAAGGGAGTGACGTATTGGCTTACATCGGCGATGGCGACATACAGCACATGACGCTCAAGATCGAAATAGATAGCGTCGTCGAAATCTTTGGCAGTGACGGGGTCGATGGTACAAAAGCTAAGGTGACGTAGATCCTTGCGCTGCGGATATCTTGAAGCATCGACCTCCTTGGCAAAGGTTTCGGCGAGTGCGAGCACATCAGGTTCAAAGGCGTCATGCTTGTTATAGAGGGCCAAAACGATCTGCTCATCAACTTTTGGATCATCAAGGTTGCCCAAGACGCGCATAATCGTGCCGTCTTTGTTGTCGATTTGTACGCAGTCTCCGGCGCGTAGTTCCTGTAGTTTTTGTTGCTCCAAAGGAATACCCGCTGGAAAATCGGTGCGGATATCCAGCAGTGACAAACGCCCCTCTTGCGCTTTGACATAGGCGACGCTGTAGCTTTGCGCCCTTCCGGCGATGGCGACCACTTTGGCTTGAGGGGTTCCGCGCTGACCCATGAGACGCATGGCGATCACGAGATCTCCGGCTTTGGCTTCGCCTAGATGTATCTCTTCGATGAGTAGATCGCGGGTGTACAGACCGATGGACTGCAAGTAGGCCCGTCCCTCTTGCACATTGGAGATGGTTCCGGCGCGGTATTGGGAGTGGAAGCGGTATTTTCGCTCTTCGCGTACCAGATAGCCTTTGGAGTGCCATGTATCAACATAGGGGCGCTCATCGGGGCTGATGTCTTGATCGTGCAGACCCGACGAGAGTCGAAGCAGCAGAGATTTCATGCTTGGAGGTTGGCCAGTGCACCTTCGAAACTGACGATATCAAGACCGTATTCATGGACGAGCGCTTTGGCCGCATCGACGCTTTGCGGCGTTAAGGTACCATTAAAGGTGACGGCGGTGCGCACGATTTGAAGGCTTTGTGCCGAGAGTCGTACCGCATCTGGGGCACTTTGGGGTGCTTCGCAGTGGCGGATGGCGAGGATCATCTCCTCTTCAAAACGCCAGTGATCGAAAATTTGCGCGCTGGCTTGCGCAGTGGTCGCTCCGACGAAGGCAATTTCGGTCTGTGTTATTTGCCCGCTTTGCATTAAGGCCTTGCGGAACTCATCACTACGGCGCTCTTCTTTGAGCACTTGGGCGATCAAAACTTTGCCGATATCGACCAAAAAGGCGGCAGCGGAGAGCACCCCCAGAATCTTGGGATTTTTGCGGATGTACCAACTGGTAACTAGGGCGTTTTGCAGTTTGGCCTTATTGGAGTATGGTGCGGTAGTGATGCCATAAGGGGTCAAGTCGAGCGGAAAGCTTTTGCTGATGATCGAAGCTAGGGCAAAGCCCCGAATGGTGCCCATACCAAAGAGGCTGACGGCTTGTGCAATGCTGGTGATCTCACGACTGAAACCATAGAGCGGAGAGTTGGCGGATTTAAGAATATCGGCAGTGAGCAACGGGTCTTTTTGAAGAATTTTGACCATATCATCAAAGGTGGCGTTGGGGTTTTGATAAACGGCCTCTATTTGAATTGCTGTTTCGGGCAGGGGCGGAAGTTGTTTGATCTGCTTGAGCATCGCGTCGGTCATAAAGTACGTTCCGTATTGGGCTGATTGAAGAGACATTATTATAGGGAGAAATAGGTAAAGCGTGACTGAATATCGATTTTTTGCTATGATACACCTCCTTGTTAAAAAAATCATTACATGTAGAGGAATTTCAATGCAAAGAGAAGTGATGCTCAATCAGCTCGGCTACACGCCAAACGAAGCACTGCTTGAACAGATGGGCCGAATTATCGACAATACCCGTGAATTTTCAAAAATAGAGAAGCACATCGTAGATCTACACAAAGCGCTCAAGGTTGATTTGGGCTACGTGGCGATGTCGAGCAGTGAAGATCGTTTCAAGATCAAAGTAGAAACCGACAATGAAGCGATGCTCTCAGAGGCGATTGAGAAAATCGGGCATTTTGCGCAGAAATACAAAGTGGAGCTTCAAAAACTCGACGGTAAACAGGTCTATTATATCATGGGGTTTGAGAAGTAAGGTGCCGCGCAGCGAACCGATGACGCAGGAGGGGTATGATCTGCTTTTGCGTGAATTCAAGTTTCTCAAAGAGATGGAAAAACCCAAAGTCAACCGCGAAAAGCAAGAAGCCGCAGCGCTGGGAGATCGAAGTGAAAATGCGGAGTACCACGCCGCCAAAGAGAAACTGCGCCACATCGACAAACGTCTTTTTTTTCTCAACAGCATGATCGAAAAAGCGCTGATTATTGATCCGGAACCTTTGGATCACAGTCGTGTACACTTTGGTGCGACCGTAGAATTGAGTGATTTGGATACGGACGAAACGTTGCGTTATACGATCTGCGGCGTCTTGGAGAGTGAACCTGAAGAGGGGCTGATCTCCGTTCATGCCCCTATGTCCAAAGCGTTGATGGGCAAAAATGAGGGGGATGAAGTACGCTTAAGCCTACCGAACGCCCAGAAGCAGTTTGAGGTGATTTCGATCAGCTATACGCCGATCTTTTCGCTCAAAAAAAAGATCCGCGACGAGCGTGATTTCACTTTTTGTTGAGCCGTTGCAAGGCGTCCAACAGGTGCTCTAGCGCTTGGGGATGGTCGGCGTATCGGGCTTCGTTGTAGTGCTCAATGACCGCTTCGATCCCCTCGATGCCGGAACGACGTAAAAATGTCTCCATGGTTTCATGCGGTGACATCACCAGCCCTTGGCGTTGCAGACGCTGTAGCAGCGGTGCTAACATCACTTTGGCCGGATGGTTCTTGCGTTTGGACGCGCCGATGGAGCGGGCGGCATAGGCCAAAAAGAGCAAAGCACCCAAGAGTGTAACCGCAAGCGCAAGTGCTGCCGCGTCATCAAGTAAGGTGCGCAGTAACTGCATCTGCTTGGAACGGTTGTAGTCAAGCACCCACGCCTGAATGCGGTAGCGCACATACATGTAAACCAGTTGCGCCTGTCCCCAGACCCCTTTTTGCTTCGTTTGCAGTGCTGTAGGGGCATCGGAACGGGTTGTATCCCCAATCGCAAAACGGGTAGGCTCCACTCTTTGCCAGCCTTGATCTTCGATATAGACCTCGACCCACGCATGGGCATCATTTTCGCGGACGATGAGGTAGTTGTTGTAGGCGTTGGCGCGGTCGGCTTTGAAGCCGGTGAGCACTCTAGCGGGTAGGCCCGACATACGCGCCATGGTTGCAAAAGCGCCGGCAAAATGGACGCAATACCCTTTTTTGGTATCAAAGAGAAAACTGTCATTGGGATCGGCAGGATTGATGCCCTGAGGATCAAGCGAATAGTATAGACCCAATGCGCGGAAGGTCTGCTCAAGTGC
Organism: Sulfuricurvum sp.; assembly: GCA_022729835.1. Classification (GTDB taxonomy): domain Bacteria; phylum Campylobacterota; class Campylobacteria; order Campylobacterales; family Sulfurimonadaceae; genus JAFGUB01. Next base: position 13,777 of record DZBC01000016.1, read on the forward strand.
GGCGAGTTTTTGGCGCGGATCGGGGATGGATGAGAGAGGATGGGCTAGAGCGTAGAGCCGCTCATCACGCGTTTGGTTGTAGCGCAGAGCGGCTTCGCGAAGTGCGTTAGGTAGCTTTGGGTGGGGCCAAAATGTACTTGGAATCGAAGCGCCTTCATAGCGTAATACCGTATCGACGTTCAGTTCTGCGCTCACAATGGCGTCTTCGTTCAGGGTCGCTTTGGCGGGCGCTTTGCAGGGGTAATCCAACGCAAAGAGCCAGCGTTTGCGGTGGGGATAGAGCGTTACCTGATAGCGACTGGGCGTTTGTACACAGGTGGTGTTTAGTCTGGGTGAAGGTGTCGCCAGCGGTTCCCAGCGGCTCGTTTGATCGACGTAGAGCGTGGAGCCGCGAAAATAGAGGGTGTGATCTGGGGGAATGCCCTCAGGAAAAAAGAGCTCCATGACCACTTTGGTAGAGGGTATGAGCAGCGCTTCGTCTCCGAGATGCATCAAGCCGTCATGTCCGGTGCGTATCGTCGGTGCGGTTTTAAAACCGAACTCTTTGGTCTCGAACGAGATGCGCGGAAAGATGAGAAAGAGCAGTACGATGGAGGGAAGCGAAAAAGCGGCCATGGCAAGGGTGGTTTTGAGCGCATCGATCAGAGGACTTTGCATCTTGTACCACAGCAGCAGCGCCAAAAAGAGCAGGAGCGTGAACAGTGCATACAAAAGCATCATGATCGAGTGGTGAAAAAAGTAAGAGAGTGCCAAAAAGAGTATGGGCGAGAGGGCCAGATAGAAGTTGAGCGTTTGGGTAAGACGTTGCAACACGACCGCGACGATCAGAAGCGACACGACAAGCGAGACAAAGATGTTCAGACGCGAGAGCCCGACAAAGGTGAAGCTCTCAAAAAAGGAGAGGGCAAGCGCCACGCCGCCGATGAGTGCCATCAGCAGAAGATGGCGGTTTGGCAGCGGCTTGGCACGCCAAATCAGCAGCCATGAGAGGCCCAAGTAGATCAGCATCATCGGCTCAAGCAGACTTAAATGCGGCAACAGTGCGGCAATAAGGGCGATATCGACAAGCCGCAGCGCAGTAGGAGGCTTAGTATCGGGCCAGTGCGGCAAGAATCGCATCGATTCCCTCTGTTTTGGAGTGGTAGGTGTGTGCAGGCATAGAGAGGGTGAAGTCGCGTCCTTCGCGCTCACACTCCAGCACCCACAAGCAGAGTTGGCTCAGTCGCGCTTCATCGTCACTGCCTGAGTCGAGAAAATCGAAGTGCAGCGTGTGGCTAAGGTGGGTGTGCTCAAAACGTCGGCTCTGAGCGGGAGCGCCTTTGGCCAGAGAGGGCCAGTAGATCAGCGAAAGCGGATCACCGATCTCGTAGCGGCGCAATCCTTCAAAGTCGCCGCGCTCTCCAAAAGCGGCGTTATGGTGCTTGAGAAAATGGGCCAGAGGCAGCCCTGCGGGTTTGGGCAGGACAAGCAGCGGTGTCGGCGAAGTGAGTTTTTTGGCAAAGGTGACATGCGGTAAGGGAAAAGCGCTGGCGACTTCAAGCGGCTCAAGCGCCGATATACCTCGATGCTCAAAACGCACGCGGAGATGTAGCAGCGTGTGGGCGCTGAGTGATTCAAGATGTTTGCTAGAACCCTTACATGTAAGGCGTAGATCGTAGGCTGTGCGGGTGTGTTCTTGGGTTATTTGCCAGCTTATATCGGCGGTTGAATCGGCAAAAATGCGTCCCGAATCGATGGGCGCGGCGCGGAGGTAGAAGAGGTTGATGCGACCGAAATAACATGCACTTGAAGCAAAGGAGAAGAGGGTAAAGAGGGTGATGTAGACGATATTGAAGTTGTGCATGTAGGCTTGCAAAAAGAGTCCCACCAGCAAGGCGATCAGCACCCACAGGTAGACGCTATGGTGCGAGGAGACCTCTTTATGAATCCGGATGAACGGCAGCGAGGATAATTTCATGGGCGCTCAGCGAGCTGTTTTTGGGGCGTAGGCGGTGGGCGCAGACGAAAGGCAGCAGGGTAATGACGTCTTGGGGTGTCGCAAAGTCGCGTCCGCGAATCAGGGCGTAAGCGCGTGTAGTGCCGGTGAGTGCAAGTGCGGCGCGGGTCGAGAGGCCGCTTGAAAAGGCGCCGCTTTCACGACTGAAGTGCAAAATCTCCTGAATGAAATCCAGAAGCTCGTCATTGATACGCACGGCGCTGCACGCTTGGCGTAGGGCTACCTGTGCTGTCGTATCGAGCAGGCCGGAGGGTAAGGCAAAAGCAGAGCGCCTAAGAATCGAGCGTTCGGCCTGCGCGTCTGGGTAGCCCAGCGAAAAGGAGAGCATGAATCGGTCAAGTTGAGAGAGCGGCAGCTCGAAGGTGCCGACCTCCTCAAAAGGGTTTTTGGTGGCGACGACAAAGAAATGTTCATCCAGCGGGTGCGCTGCGCCGTCGATGCTTACCTGATGCTCCTCCATCGCTTCAAGCAAAGCACTTTGGGTTCGGGGGCTGGCACGGTTGATCTCATCGGCAAGCAGAAATTGGCAAAAAATAGGCCCTTGCTTGAAGCGAAAGGCACTTTGGGCGCTGTCAAAATAGGTAGTCCCCAAGATATCTGAAGGGAGCAGGTCGCTGGTGAACTGGATGCGGCCGTAGTGCAGCCCCAGCACCGCAGCCATGGTTTTGGCCAAGGTGGTTTTACCCACGCCCGGCAGGTCGTCGATGAGCAGGTGACCGCCGGCGAGAAAGGTGCAAAGGGCAAGCTCGATCTGCGCTCGTTTGCCGCGGATCGTCTCTTCGATTTGTGTGATGATGGAGTGAATCGTTTGGGTTGGCGTCGGGTTCATGGCGCTCATTTTAACGAAACTATAGTAACCCTTCGTTATAATTTCAAACCTAATTTTACTTTACATGTAAGGACCGATCCGTGAGCCAACCGCTAGCAAACATTACCGAAGTTTTGGCCAAACACAAGCTCTCATTAGCCGACTACGAGCACATCAAACACATTCTCGGTCGTGAGCCAAACCTCGTCGAGATCGGTATCTTCTCGGCCATGTGGAGCGAGCACTGCAGCTACAAATCCTCCAAAGTGCATCTGCGCGGCTTTCCCACCAAAGCGCCGTGGGTCATTCAGGGACCGGGCGAAAACGCGGGCGTGATCGACATCGGCGGCGGGTATGCGGCGGTCTTTAAGATGGAGAGCCACAACCACCCCAGCTTCATTGAGCCCTATCAGGGAGCGGCG
>DZBC01000188.1 GCA_022729835.1 Sulfuricurvum sp.
TGATCAACTTCGATCGAGGATTTGGAGTAAAATGTTAGGTTATGCAAGAAGTCTAGTATATAGTCAACCTCTAAAAATCCTCAGAACCATACAAGGGATTTAAAAAAGCATTTGCTAAGCCAACTGTGTCGCGGAGTGAGACCCTAGTGTTAAGCTAAATCCCCATATGACTTGATAATTTTCTCTGCGTCTCTGCAAGCTCTTCTTGGCTCAAAGAGGTTAAAAGCTTCTCAAGTTGTATTCTGCTTACATCTAAGGTGCATAGCTCGTTGATGCATATCTCGCTGGTTTGATCAAGATCGTCTCTTTTTGGTATGCAAACCCTCAGATCTCCGCCGCAGATATTGGTTGACATCGGAATAACAGTGACCCCTTTGAACGCGACGTTCTCGATATTTCTGTTGGCTATGTCGTTTTGGATGATGAGCGCGGGTCTGATTTTTCCAAATTCGCTGTTGTATTTTTTGCCGAAATTGACCAGATAGATTTCACCCCTTCTCATCTTCACTCCTCGCCCACTACCGATTCGATCTCCAAAAACTCTTTATAGGCGCTTTTTGAGAGTGCATTTTTATTGTTCATCAGATACAGCTCGTCTTCTATTTGCTCTTTGACCCTCAGATAGAGTGCGTAGGGTAAAACAACGCTCTTGGTGATGTGCTTTTTGGCATCTTCTACGAAAGTGATCTCAGCAGGGTTTGTAATGTATGAGGGCTTTTTAACAATATCACTCGAACTGATCGTCAGCATCTTTTCTCCTCAGCTAATATACATCGATATTATACAGTGATAATGTATGTATTAGCTTCTGGGGTCATCTCACTCGTTTGAATACGCATTCATCGTAAAATATCCCCCAAAAGGTCATCCATACTCTCATGCAGTTTTTGAATGTCGAGCTGCATCTTCTTTACTGTGAGCGTATTGGCTTAATTGTCAACGACACGCTAAAATCCCCCACCAGAGGGCATCTCTCACCGTTTAAGGTTTAAGCCATCGCCCATCCCCAGTACGACGGCAAAGCGAAGTAGAAGTTGTGACCCATCGCGGGAGCGAGTGCAATGGGGTAGTTGGCGTACAATCCCATGATAAAGCAAGCCAGCGCCGAAGCGAGCGCCGTAGCCGTGAGTACCGCGCCAAACTCCATACCTGCGGCAGAGAGGACGATGGGCTGAACGATGAGGATGTACGAGAGCGTCATGTAGTTGCTCAGCCCGCCGATGAGTTCGCTTGAGAGGCTTGAGCGGCGTGCGCGTATGCTAAAGCGGCGTTCTAAAAATTCGCTCATCATCCGCACTTTATTGCTGCTTGGCTTTGAGGGCCTCTAGCTCTTTTTGGAGCGCTTCGTAGGCGGCTTTGTAGTCGTGCTGTTCGGGCTGTCGCTCGGATACGAAGATCTTTTTGGCGCCGTTGATGATTTCGGTGCTGCTTTGCAGCTCGCCGCGGTTGATCTTTTGGATGACCGAATAGATGCTGATGCGGTGCGCCGCAGCATATTGTTCGACGGGGATCATGGAAGACTCAGGCATGATGACTCCTTTTTGAGCTGTATTTTAGCGCATCACAGATCAAGCCGATGGGCGTTTACATGTACGGTTCTAGTGAAGGGTAAAGCAGGGCGCTGAGCCGCCCCGTCCAAAGGCGCATCCAGTGTCGATACCGACATACTGCGCAGTGATGAGCGGCGCATCGTACGCGGTGTGGCCGTAGCCGCGTTGTATCACCATCTCCACGAGCGCGCGGCTGTGGCGTCCGCGATCGACGAGGTCGCCGGTGAAGATGAGTCCCTCATCCGAACCGATGGCTTGGATCAGCTCCAACACGCTGTGATAACAGCCGTGGGCATCGCCGATGATCCAGTGCCCGCCGCTGCTCATAGGGTCGTTTTGCCCTGAGCGATATGCTCAAGAAAATCCCTTAAAATCTCGCCGTGATCAAAACAGAGGCGCTCTAGCGGCAACGCTTCGATCTGATATAAAAAAGCCTCTTTGGCATCATCGGCTGCCACGGGCGTGCCAAAAGCGCGGCAGATATAAACCGCCGAAGCGGTGTGAAAACGCGTATCGCGTTTGGGATCGGAGTAGATGCCAAGCAGCGCCGTGATCTGTACCTCCAGCGAAATCTCTTCGCGCATTTCACGTACCAGCGCCGCTTCGACCCGCTCGCCCACATCTACAAAACCGCCAGGAAGCGCCAGACCGTAGGGCGGATTGCGCCGCTCGATCAGCGCGATACCCAGAAATTCGTTGTGTGAACCGTAGCATGCGACAATTCCGTCGACGGCGAGATAAGGGGTGTGTATCATGAGCGCTCCAAAGAGGTGAGACGTTATTGTAGCGGGCGACGCGACAGGGTGCAAGAGGTTTTCAGCCGACACGCTACGGCTACAAACGGATTGAGGAAGCGATTAGACTACGATCAAAAAAGAGGTCTCTACCATGCGTTACGGTCTGTTTTGCTCCTTGCGCGACAACACGCTCTCCACCAATCGAACTTTTCGTCTTGCATCGCTATGCCGTGAGCGCGTGCTTGGCACCGTTGCGCAAAATCTTGAGGATCTTCCCCGCATTATGGAGTTTTGCGTGCACCGTGAGATCGGTATGTTTCGTCTGGGCAACGCCGTTGTTCCGTTCGCATCGCATACGGGTTTTGATCCGGTGTGGTGGGAGGAGCTGGAGCCTCTTTTTGAGCGTGCCTACAAACGTATCGAGGGTTGCGGGGTGCGGCTGAGCATCCATCCCGGGCAGTTTATACAGCTAGGCTCTCCCAAAGCGGAGGTGGTAGAGGCATCCTTGCGCGAGCTTGCTTACGCCCACAGGGTGTTGCAATGGCTTGGCGATGATGCTCAAAGCGTCATTACCTTACATGTAGGGGCCGCGTACGGCGATCATCACGCCACGATGGAGCGGTTTATTCAAACGTTTCATGCCCATAGTTGGTTGGGACGCTTTTTGGCGCTTGAAAACGATGAGTGGCATTTTAGTGCCGCACAGACGCTTGAAGTGGCCAATGCTTGCGGTATCGGTATGATCTTTGACATTTTTCACCATAGCATCAACCCCTCAAATATCTGCTTTAAAGCGATCAAAGCGAGCTGGGGTGCTAAACGCCCCAAGTTACACATCTCCTCTCAAGCCCCACAGGGTAAACGAGGAATGCATGCCGATTGGATTGAGCCTGAAGATTTCAGGGCGTTATTGCGTTTTTTGGGAGAGGATGAAAAGCATGTCGATGTGATGATCGAGGCAAAAGCCAAAGAGGATGCGATTATGGCGTTACGGTCTCAAAAATGGTGATAAAATAGAGCAGAAGTATGAACTACCCTCGACCTATAGAGGTTGGGGCGTCCTAACCAAACAGCTCTGTTGCGCTGTATTGCGAAAGGCTTTCTGTTTAGAGTCTGGAGGCTGATACCCAGCCCAACTCCCAAGCAGAACGCGCAATCCACAAAAATGCTTTGAGAAGTTCAGCAATGCAGCGCTCCAGCAGACGTTGCGCCTCAAATAAGACGGGTCCGTTCACCATTCTGTGTCACCCTCAGATAATGCCTAACATTTTATCATATTCCTAATCCAAGCGCTTCATCGAGGCGCCCTTTGAAATGAATGGCAAGCTGTGAGAGCGTAAGACTCCAGTTGCGTATCGGCATCGTCCACTTCTGTTCGGCATTTTTAATCCCCATATAGAGTAGCTTCAAAAGACTCTCATCATTGGGGAAAGCGCCTTTGGTCTTGGTAAGCATCCTAAACTGCCTGTGTACCGATTCGATGATGTTGGTGGTGTAGATCACCCTTCGGATTTCGTCGGGGAAGTCAAAGTAAAGCGTGAGATTTTCCCATTTATTGCGCCATGATTGAAAGACGATGGGGTATTTGCTGCCCCATCGCTCTTCTAGCTTATCTAGTTCTCTGAGCGCTTCTTCTTTGGTAAATGCCTGATAGACGGCTTTGAGCTCTTTGGCAAACTGCTTCTGATTGTTTGAGCCTACAAACCGAAGAGAGGTACGAATCTGATGCACCACACAAAGTTGCACCTCGGTGTTTGGAAATACTGCATTGATGGCCTCGGGGAAGCCCTTAAGGCCGTCTACGGATGCTATGAGGATATTGCATATAACGGCGCATCCGGCCACCAATCGCGCAGAACATCCGGCCACTT
>DZBC01000189.1 GCA_022729835.1 Sulfuricurvum sp.
CCGTATCGCCTTGCAAGGAGCGCACCTCTATCACTACGCGTGCACTGGTGAAACGCCTCTGCTGTGGCTTAGCGCGTGCAGCCCTTTTGAACCGCTCAAAGCCATACGCGGCGGCGTCCCGATCTGCTGGCCGTGGTTTGGGCCGCATCCCAGCGACGCCGCACTACCGCAACACGGTTTTGTGCGTACGGCACTGTGGCATCTGCATGAGTTTTGCGATGAGAGCGCGCGACAAAGCCGCGTGACACTGATGATACAAAGCAGCGACGACACCCGCAAGCTGTGGGACTTTGACTTTACGCTCTACCTACATGTAAGTATCAGCGAGACGCTAGAGATGCAGCTCGTAACCCACAACCAAAGCCCGCGCCCTATGACGCTCACACAAGCCCTACACACCTACTTTTGTGTGGACGCGATTGAGAATGTGCGTATCGAAGGGCTGGAGGCTCAAAGCTATTTTGACAATCCAAGCCAAACGTGCCAAACGGGGTCGCACGAAGCGCTGCGTATCACCGAGGAGTGCGATCGCATCTATACGCACATGGAGTGGCCGCTCATCTTGGATGATGGTGTGCGCCGCACTTTGGTGGATGCCACACACTCCATCAGTGCCGTGATCTGGAACCCGTGGAAAGAAAAAAGCGCCACCACCAGCGGCATGTGCCCAGACGGATACAAAAGTATGCTCTGCATCGAGTGCGCGAACGCCCGAGATGATACGATCACGCTCGCACCCTATGAGCGCTTTACTCTTGGCTGTACGATCCGATAGGATGCGCTATGACCTGATCGTGGTCGGCGCGGGGCCTGCGGGCTGCATCGCCGCCATCACCGCCGCGCGTCTGGGCCATAGCGTGCTGCTCATCGAAAAACTCGCCCAGATCGGCGCAAAGCTCAAAGCCACGGGCGGCGGACGCTGCAACCTCACCAATACCCTTCCCCAAGAGGCCTTTATCGAGCGCTTCGGCAAAGAGGCGCGGTTTATGCGCGACGCGCTGAGTGCGTTTGATCATGAGCGGCTGATCGCGTTTTTTGAGGGTATCGGCGTGGCGTGTCATGCGCCCGATGGCTACCGCGTCTTTCCCGTCGATCACAAGGCGACCACGGTGGTTGCGGCGCTGGAGCGAGAACTGGAGCGTTTACATGTAACGCTGCTGCGCCGCAAGCGCGTCACTGCGCTGCTGCATGATGGAGCCTGCGTGCATGGGGTGTTCTGCGGCGAAGAGCGTTTTGAGGCCGATGCGGTGGTGATCGCCACGGGCGGACTTGGCTACGCACAGCTTGGCGCCGAGGGGGACGGCTACGCACTCGCACAAAGCGCGGGGCACAGCATCAGCACGCTCTACCCCGCCATGATGCCCTTACATGTAAAGGAGAGCTGGGTGGAGCGTTGCCGCGCCGATACCATCAGCGGCGTCACGATCCGCATCGATCTGCCCAAGGCCAAAAAGATCACCGCCAAAGGGGACCTCATCTTTACCAAAAACGGCATTCGCGGCCCCGTGGTGCTGGATGTGGCCCGCGAGATCACCCCGCTGCTGGAGCGTTACGGCGAAGTGCCGCTGCTGCTCAACCTCACGCACGGGCGCAACGAAGAGCAGATCAGAGCGCATATCAAAGCCCAAAATCCGCACCAAAGCACCCTAGAGCTGCTACGCACCCTGCTGCCGCCAAGCCTCTGCGAGGTCATGCTCGAACTCAGCAACGCCGATGAGACTGCAAGCTTTGGCAAACAAGCCGGCATCGTGCGCGAAAGGCTCATAGGGCTGCTGGCATGGACCCCTTTACATGTAAGCGGACATGAGGGCTTCGCGCAGGCCATGATCACCCGAGGCGGCGTGAGCCTACGCGAAATCGACCCTGCCACACTGCAGAGCAAAAAGCTGCGCGGTCTTTACTTTTGCGGCGAAGTGATGGACCTTGATGGCCCCTGCGGCGGGTATAATCTGCAGTGGAGTTTTGCCGGCGGAGCGCTGGCGGGACACCTAAAGCACAACATTAAAGACGCATAAGGTTTTAGTTTAGATAAGCATCAAAATCTTTTTGGTACAATAAAAAATAACACATCAATCCGCTAAAAGCAGAAATAATGAAAATCAAAAGTATCAAACTCACCAATTTCAGAGGCTATGAAGCATTCGAGATGGACTTTCATGAGCGTTTAAATGTGATTGTTGCCGAAAACGGCATAGGTAAAACCACTATTTTGGATGCTATCGCTATAGGTTTTGGTGCCATGGTTAGCCGTATGCCAAAAATAACCGGAAAGTCCTTTGAAGATAAAGACCTTAGATTAGAAATAAAAAACGGCGATATACACAAATCATCATACATGCGCATAGCCATAGAAACCCATAATAATATAACATGGGATCGAACCCAATCAAGAGATAAATCTGCCAAAACAAAAGCAAATATTCCGCAAGGAAAAGAGCTAAAAGAGCTTTACACCTTTATCGACACAATTATTGATCAATATAATGAGGCGGTCAAGCATTTTGATATGCCCTTAGTTATGTATTATGGTACGAGTAGAGCCGTACTGAGACAACCTCTCAGAAAAAGAAGTTTTCAAAAAAGTTTTTCAAGATTTGAGGCTTTGAGCGGCGCATTAAATGCCGATGCTGATTTTCATAGACTTTTTCAATGGTTCGATGCTATGGAAGATTTAGAAAGAAGGGAAATAAAAAGCAGAAGAGATTTTGATTTTGTCTTACCTGAGCTTCGAGCAGTACGTGATGCCATAACTACCATGCTTCCCGATTTTTCAAATCCTCATATTCAAACTAGGCCGTTAAGATTTATGATAGATAAAAACGTCGATGGAGAAGCAATATCCTATAGAATCGACCAACTCAGCGATGGATATAAAACGGTACTGGCCATGGTGATGGACATAGCCGCAAGAATGGCAGAAGCCAATCCTCATATGCACAACCCGCTCGAAAGTGAAGCGATTGTGATGATAGATGAGGTTGATCTGCACCTTCATCCGAGATGGCAACAACATATCCTCATAGATTTGCAAAGAACTTTCCCGAATGCTCAATTCATTGTTACGACACATAGCCCCCAAGTACTTACAACTGTAGAAGCAAAATATATACAAGCCATCGTCCTAAAAAACGGTGAACCTAAAAAAGAGATTTTTGATTTTTCATACGGTGCAAAAAGCCATGAACTACTTTATAAAATTCTTGGCGTAGATGAACGACCGCAAAATATTGATATTGTTCAAAAATTAAATAACTATCTAAGCATGGTAGATCGTAATGAATATGATCAACAAGAAGCACAAGAGCTTCGGCAAGAGCTGGATCGTTGGGGTGCGGGGAAAGAGAAAGAGCTGCTCAAGGCAGATATGGATATACGGCTTAAAGAGTATCAAAAAAGCAAGCATTCATGAAAAGAATAAAAAAATCGCAAGCACCGCAAAAGTTGCTGGACTATTTAGGACAAAATCCTACCCATGACTGGGAAAATGATTTCAAAAAAAACTGCCAAGATGGGTACAAAGAGGTCGTTGCGCAACTCAAGCAAGATCAAGGCGGCATTTGTTGCTATTGTGAAATAGATTTTGGAAGTGATTTAATAAGAGATGATTTTAGAGTAGAACACTTTCACCCAAAAAGTGATAGCAAGCCAACAAGAAACTGGAATTTGGACTGGAGTAATCTTTTTGGATGTTGTCATGGCGGAAGTGATAAATATGTGCTTGAAGGAACAAGATTTATAATAGACAAACGTCACAGACACAGTGATGTCTTAAAAAGTGAGTTTGTCTGGGATGATGAAATCTTAAACCCACTAGAGATACCCGCATTCCCGCCAATTTTTGATGTAGCTCATGATGGTGAAATGCAAATAGGCAAAGATTGCCCACCGGAAATACAGCAAAAAGCCATCAACTCATTAGATCCAAAAAAGCTCAATCTCAATTCACCAAACCTAAAAGAGTGGCGAAAAGCAGTTATAGACAAACTTCGAGATGAGGTAAACAAAACATATCAAACAAGTGAAGATTTTTCCGCAGCCGTTCATGATGTAGTGTCTGCTCAATTAACAATGGCAAACGGAAAACTTCCAAGCTTCTTTACAGGCCACCACCAAAAACCCCATATCCATCCCACATTAAGCCATGCCGATTATTTT
>DZBC01000190.1 GCA_022729835.1 Sulfuricurvum sp.
CCGCCGAGCTTTAGTTCTCGCCGCCCTCTTGCTACAATAGCGAAAAATTAAGGAGCCTCCATGACACAGCTCTCAGACGCCATCACCCTCTACAACGCCAAGCGCTTCGAAGAGGCCTACCCCCTCTTCTACGACCTCGCCGCCTACCACCGCAGCGCCGAAGCGATGTACTACCTCGGCATGATGTACCGCGACGGCGAAGGGGTCGAGAAATCGCTCGACAACGCCCTCGCATGGTGGAAAAAAGCGACACGCGGCGGCCACCAAGGCGCAGCATTCGCCATGAGCGAGTTCAAGGCATCGACCAAGACGATGTTTTAAAAGTCTTTGAACGTATTGTTTCCGTGTTGCGATACAATCGAAGTATCAAAGGAGGATGTATGCGCACCGTCACACTCAAGATTCACGACAGTATTTACACACAGCTAATGGGCTTACTTGAGATCCTGCCCAAAGACACCATCGAAGTGCTCGAAGATTCAGAATTTCCGGCCATCTCACTTGAAGAAGCCAAACGCAAAGTCCAAAATGCCGCGAATAACATAGGCCAAAACAAGGGACTGCCGCTTGAGCAGGCATTTGAGCAGGTCTTAAAACCGTAAATGATCTATCACATTATCGTTGAACCCGAAGCGCTACAGGATTTGCGAAGGATTGTCGATTTCATTACACGAAACGACACAAGGAAAAAGGCTTTAACCTTCGCAGGCGAACTCAAACAGAGTATCGCTTCATTGTCCAAGATGCCGATTCGATGTCGGAAAAGCTACTATCTCGACGATGAAAACACGCGCGATTTGATCTACAAAGGCTATACCATCGTCTTTCAAATCAGAGGCGAACATATTCACATCCTATCTATTTTCAGACAGAAGGATTTCTAACCACAACGCATGGCAGAAATTCATTCACATCAGATTCATCTGTCTTCCCCCTACAACACCCGCCCCAGCGTGTAGCGCATATCTTCATCCAGCTCCATGTTGCCCAGCATCCAGCGTAGGTAGCTTGCGTCTTCGCGGGCTATTTCGGCGATCAGGCGGCCTTTGTATTTGCCGAAGCGAAAGGTCTTGATCTCTATGGGGGTTTTGGTCAGTTCTATGAGCTTCTCAACCACGTCGATGCGTCCGAAGCGCTCGCTCGCGCGTTTGCGCAGTTCACCCAAAAAGAGCTTGAGCGTGAGCACGTCGCCGATGGCGTCGTGGGCTTTGATCTCGATGCCAAGCGTTTTGGCCTCCTGCGCTTCGCTCTTGTAGAGCCCCAGAGCGTAGCGCATGTACTGCAGCCGATGCGCTTCAAGGTCGTCAAAAAGGTGCTTGGCGCAGCGCAGCGTGTCGATGAGCTTCATGTTACATGTAAAGCCCTCTTTGCGCAGCATCCCCAGATCAAAAGGGGCGTTGTGGATCACCATGACGTTGTCTGCGGTGTTGAGCGAGAGGAGGGTTTGATAGGCTTCGCACGCGCTAAGCGGTGCACACCCTTCAAGCATCTCAGGGGTAATGCCGTGCACCTCCATCGCCCCAAACGAGATCGGCTGCTCCGAGACGCAAAAGCTCTGATGCACCTGCGGCGCACTACCGTTTTCAAGCACCATAAAGCCGAGCTGTATGACGCGGTCATTATCCCCCGCACCCGTCGTTTCGGTATCCAGCAGAACAAATTTGGCCATCGTCTCTCCCTAAAATGTGATGTAGGGCTCTTTGACAAAGCGGCGCAACATCTCGGGTGAAGGGCTTGCCCAGACAAAAGTACCGCTAAGCTCTAGCATCGTCTCCAAAGAGCCGCTCAAAGAGTTCGTCCATGTCAAATGGCGTCAGTAAAGCGCCAAAGAGATAATGCGGTACAAGCTCCAAAAAGAGGTACGTCAACAAGATCATCGGGTAAAACACGAGCACTTCGACATAGAGATGTTTGTAGCTGTGGTGCGCCTTAATCCAGCGCAGTGCAACGCCAGAGCCACTCATGCCCAGCACCACTTCGACCGCCACGACAAACCCCCACACCAGATAGGTAAGTGACGTAGCAAGTGCAACAAAAATCAACCAATATGCAGTATCAAACATCATGGACGCATCATGCCACAGCTCGCCTTATGATACAATACGCCATGACGCCGCTGCTGCTTTATCTGCTTCTTATCGCTTCACTTGCACTGGGTGTCATGACGTTGGAGCGCCGCTTTGTGCGCTACTTCACCTACCTTCCGGGCATCGTCGTTGTCTATCTAGGGGCGATGCTTCTGGCCTATACGGGTCTACTCCCCACAGACGAAACCATCATCCAAAGCTCTACCGTACTCAAAAACAATCTACTGCTGAGTATGCTCTTTTTGATGCTGCTTGGATTGAATCTACGCACTTTCGTGCATTTGGGGCCAAAGTTGCTGCTCTCCTATGGCGGCGCCGTCGTATCACTTATTGCGGCCTTTGCGGCGGTTTTTTGGATTTTTGGATTTGGCGGCGAGGAGTGCGGTACTTTTGCGGCTTTGGGCGCGAGCTGGATGGGCGGCACGGCCAACATGATCGCTGTCGCTTCCGCCTTACATGTAAGCCCCGAAGCGCTCGGCAAAGCCATTGCCGCAGACGCGTTTAACTACACGCTCTGGCTAATTGCCTTACTGTTTGCCTCCGGTTTTGCTCCGATCTTCAACCGATTCAGCGGCGCAGAAATGATCAAACCTTCGATAGACCCCATCGCCTGTAGCTGCACTCTGGGCCCCAAACGCTACTACCGCACACTGCTACTCTCCCTACTCGCCGCCCTACTCGCGCAGATAGCCGCCGCGCAGCTCCCTTTTTTGGGTGCGACGGTCTGGAGCGTCGTGCTTGCAACCTTGTTGGGCCTTGCCCTCTCTTTTTCACCGCTGCGCCATGAGAGCGCCGCACAGCCTCTCTCTAGCACCATGCTCTATCTGCTCGTCGCGCTCATCGGATCGCAAGCGCGTTTTGAAGCGCCAGAAACACTGCTACGGCTTATACTCGCAGGCAGTGCGATACTGCTACTACACGGCGCTATGATGATCGCTTTAGCGCGCGCTTTTAGGCTCGATCTCTTTAGCATCTCCGTCGCCTCGCTCGCCAACATCGGGGGCGCGGCTTCTGCCCCACTGCTCGCGGCCGCGTATGACCGCGCACTTGTGGGCGCGGCGGTTCTCATGGCGGTGATGGGCTATCTGGTGGGCACCTTTGGTGGCTTGCTGCTCTATGAACTGCTTAGGCTGATCGCGTGAAGCTCACAACACTAAGCCTCTTGCGCCACAGCATTGCGCTTCGCCACCCCTTTGTCACTGCCTTGCGCCGCGTCGATGCGGTCGTTTTTGTGCGCGTTGTCCTTCACACAAGCAGCGGCCGCAAAGGAATCGGCGAAGCACCGCCCACTCCAGCCATCACCGGCGAGACGATGCAAAGTATCGAAGCCGATGTGCAGCGCATGGGCGCTCAACTTTTGGGACTCAGCCCCGAGGAGGCGCAACAAATCCTCCAGCGCGATCCCCATATCAAAAGCAGTGCCAAAGCTGCGCTCGACATCGCCTTGCATGCCCTAATCACCCCTTGCGCCGTCTCCTCCAAAACGCCACTACGTAGCCTCATCACTATTTCGCTTGGATCTCCCGAAGTGATGGTGCGTGAAGCGGGTGAGGCAATGAAACGCGGATGCCATCACCTCAAAGTCAAGGTCGGCGGACGCGACGGTCAAGACGCCGTGCGTATCGAAACGATCTGCCGCGCCTACCCGGACGCAACCGTCATTATCGACGCCAATCAAGCATGGACGCGTGATGAATCAGAACAGATCATCCTTACATGTAACGCCCCCAATATCGCGCTGATCGAACAGCCACTCGTACGCGACGATCTGGAAGGGATGCGCCTGCTCACGCGCCAAAGCCGCATCCCCATCCTTGCCGATGAATCGGCCTTTAGCTTAGAAGAGGTGGTGCGCGTCATCGAAACAGGTGCGGCGAACATGATCAACGTCAAACTAATGAAGTGCGGTGGGGTAAGTGCGGCTTCTGAGATATTGTCGTGGTGCGAAGCGCACGGTGTGGGGTGTATGATGGGCTCTATGCTCGAAGGCCCGCGCTCCATCGCATCTGCGATCACCCTCGCGGGACGTTTTGGTGATACGGTGCGTTTCGTCGATCTAGACA
>DZBC01000017.1 GCA_022729835.1 Sulfuricurvum sp.
GGTAATCAGATCGATCTATTGGCACTCTCTTTGCAGCTTGAAGGCCGCAGCAGCGTACTACACGAAAAGATGCAGTACCCTGAAAAGTTCTATCGCGGTGAATATCTCACGGAGCTGGCCCATGAAGCCGCTGCCACTTTTGGTCAGGAGATATTTGTTGATGATGAACGCTCGCTCGAGCTGGCACTGTGGGCCAAAGATAGGGTTTTGTCACTAATCGTGCAGGATTTGTCGGATGTCAATATCCACTTCGATGCCTTCGTCAGTGAGGCATCACTGTATGATGCTTGGGATTCGGTGCTAGAGAAGCTGGGCCAAGGTGCGTATCGACTTGATGAAAAGATCTGGTTGCGCTCAAGTGAGTATGGTGATGAAAAAGACCGCGTCGTTGTGCGTGAAGATGGACGCGCCACTTATCTTGCCGGAGATATTATCTATCATAACCAAAAGCTTGAGCGTGGATATGATCGCTATATTAACATTTGGGGCGCAGATCATCACGGCTACATTTCGCGGGTCAAGGCTGCCGTGAGCTTTTTGGGTTACGACGCTGATCGGCTTGAAATTCTGCTCTCGCAAATGGTGAGTTTGCTCAAAGATGGTGAGCCTTACAAGATGAGTAAGCGCGCAGGTAATGTGATCTTGATGAGTGATGTCACACAGGAAATCGGCTCTGACGCTTTGCGGTTTATGTTTGCGAGCAAAAAAAGCGATACAGCTTTGGAGTTTGATGTTGAGGCGCTCAAGCGGGAAGATAGCTCTAATCCGATCTACTATATCAATTACGCCCATGCCCGCATTCAAACGATTATTGAAAAGAGCACGCTGACACATGAAGAGATTATGGCAAGCCGACTCGAAGGTCTTAATGAAGATGCAGACGCACTACTGTTTGAGGCACTTTTACTGCCTGAAGTGATCGAAGATGCGTTTGAGTCACGGCAGGTTCAAAAGCTACCGGAATACCTCAAAGTGCTTTGCGCCAGACTGCACAAATTCTACTACGACTACCGCATCATCGGAGAGGCTGATGAAGCAAAACTGCTGAAGCTCTTTTTGATGGTGGCCCTTTCCATTCGAACTGGATTATCCCTCATGGGTATCACAGCCAAGGACAAAATGTAAATACGTGAACATAAGTTCACGATTACTTATTTTCTGACCTCTTTGATACTGCGTAGCAGTAGTTCAAAGCCCTCTTTGCTTGCGCGCTCGACGTCTTTTAGTATTTTGATTCCCTCTTTCGCATTGCCATTGGTCGTAAAGATTTCGGCCACCTTTGCAAGGCCGCGATGGACATTTTCGTGTTGCGTAGCAATATTGCTGATGGCACTTTGATTTTTTGCCAGCAGTTTGGTGACATGCTCACCAAACCATTTTCCGAAGCGACAACTGGTGTGGTCTTGGATGGTCACTTTTTGTTTGTACAGTGCTGCCTTATAGCCTTGCAACTTGAGATTGATGTGGTCAATCTTACCGTTGCTGACGCTGATTTCATTGGTCACGTTGATGGTTTGATGCAAGATAGCCTGCGTATTGTCATTCACATAGCTGATATTGGTCTGGAAGGCATCAAGCACTTGCATTACGTTCGATGAGAGCTCGGAGAAGTTTTCACTCACCTCGGTCATAGTCGTAGAGCTCTGTTTGAGGCCGCTGATGTTGACCTCTACCTCTTGCGTCGCTTTTTGGGTGCGTTCTGCAAGTTTTCGTACTTCGTCGGCGACAACCGCGAATCCGCGTCCATGCTCGCCTGCCCGTGCCGCTTCAATTGCGGCATTGAGCGCAAGTAGATTGGTTTGGTCTGAGATATCCTTAATGAGGTTGATAATCTGCGCTATGGAAATCACGCTCTCGTTGAGGGAAGATGCGTCAGATTGGAGCGTGCTGCTCATCTGCTGAATCTCATCAATGGAAGCAACGACACTACTGGTTTGCTCCCCCAGCGTCTCCATGCGGTTGAATGTTTTATTGTTGAGGTCATTTATGGAGGTGAGCATATGCATATTCTCTTCGACAGTTCCCTGTAAAAAGTGCATTCCGTCCTCATAGCTGTCGATCAGTAGTTCTAAAATCTCCTTGGTGACAGATGAGGCCTCTTCCTCTTTAAACTTTGCCACTTGCTTCTCTTTGGTAGAAAGTTCCTCTTTGAGTTGTCTAAGCTCTTCCTCAAGTTTTTGATTTTTCTGAGTCAGTGATGAATTTTCTTGGTTGAGCTGATCAATTTTTCTGCTGTTGAACATTTTAATCCCTTATAGTTAAAAACAAAACAGTTCTGCCCATTAGCCGAGCAAACGACTCATTTGATCTTGAAGCAATGTTGTTCGGTGCACTTGTGTCATGGTGGCGACACTGATTTTAAGCTCCTCGTCTTTGAAGCTACTCAAGGCGCTTGCGATGTCAGCGTCTTGGCTGCGTGCGGAAGTAGCGCTGAGCATATTTTGTTGTAGCGACGAAATAGTGCTTTGCATGGCGTTGGTGCTGCTACCGATGTCACTCTGGACGCGTGCCAATTGGTCCGTAAAGGCAGCAATGCTATCTGTATTGCCTATCTCAAGAGAGGAGGTGTCAAGGGAGCCTATGGAGGCGTTTAGTCCACCTTGTGAGGTTTCCAAGGTGATTGATGCTCCAAACAAGGCCTTGCCGCCATACGATGCACCTTCGATCATATCGCGCATGCTTTGTGCTGTGGTGTTAAAGGCTTCTCTGATCATAGAGCGTTCGCTCTCACCCAATGATGCGCTGTTGTAACGAACGCTCATAGCTGAAAGTTCCGCAGTCTGCTCCGAGAGGTTAGAAGCGGTGCCTCCGGCGATCTGCATCATCGACACGCCCTCATTAAGGTTCATCAGGCCTGCTCCCATAGCTGAAATTTCAGAAGAAAGTCTGTCGGAGATCGTAGCAGATGCAATATTATCAAGTCGATTTTGCACACCTGTTGCGATCATCTCTAGCGCTTTGTCACTCTTTTGACGGCTCTGATCCAAGAGGTATTGATTGTTGATGGGTGGATTGGTCACTTGCATGGCAGATCCTTTATGTTGTTTATCTGATAGCATAGCCCATTATCTTTAAAAGATCATTTACGTATTGGTTTTAGATATAATTTTGTTCCTTCTCCCTATCGCTTAACAGGACAAAGCAGGGCCCTCCTAAGGCCTAGCTAGAGGTTCGAGTCCTCTTGGGGAGACCACGTTTTGCGTTACATGTAACCTCCCTGTCGCTATAATCTCTCTTTAAAAGTGTGACCAAAAAGGAGATGCATGCAGGTTAAAGTTGCAGCAGTTCAAATGAAAATGGAAGCCGATTTTGCACTCAATGTCGCTCAGGCTGAGACGTTGGTGCGGGACGCTGCGGGTGCGGGTGCGCAGATCATTTTGTTGCCGGAGTTGTTTGAAGGGCTCTATTTTTGCAAGGATAAGGACGAACGCTATTTCGATTGGGCGCATGAACGTGAAGGGCATCCGCTTATCGCACACTTTTCCAGCCTTGCCGCCGAGCTTTCAGTGGTCTTGCCCTTGAGCTACTTTGAAAAGAGTGGTACGCGTTTTTTCAATGCACTTGTGGTGATTGATGCGGATGGGACGGTGCTGGATAACTACCGAAAAACCCATATTCCCGATGGCCCGGGCTATGAGGAGAAGTTCTATTTTGAGCCCGGAGATACCGGATTTCGGGTTTGGAATACCGCTTATGGGCGCATTGGTGTAGGCATTTGCTGGGATCAGTGGTTTCCTGAGACGGCCAGATCGCTGGTACTCATGGGTGCGCAGCTTCTTTTTTATCCCACAGCAATCGGTAGCGAGCCCGAGATCGGCGTCGACTCTCAAGCACATTGGCAACGGGTGCAGATGGGCCATGCAGCGGCCAACACGATCCCCGTCATTACGGCGAACCGCTATGGTGTTGAGGTGGGGGAAAGTTGCAGCCTGACGTTTTATGGCTCTTCGTTTATCACCGACTACAGCGGCGCAAAAATTGCCGAAGCGCCCAGAGAGGGGGATGCAATTTTGCATGCAAGCTTTGATCTTGAGGCATTGGAGCAGATGCGGCACTATTGGGGCTTACTGCGTGATCGCCGACCCGAAGCTTATGGTGTACTTTGCGAAAAAGGCGTATTTTAACTGTTCGTTGGGTGTAGTAGCGTTTTTGGAACTTTTTTTGCTTTAAAGTGGCAAACCTCAATGTGAAGGGATGTCATGGAGCTGCTACTGCAGAATAATTTGATCCTCATCCGTACCTCTTTTGAGACGCTTAAAAATGCGTGGATGCAAGATTTTGTGAGCGTGCATGCGCACGATATCCTCTTTTTGCCTCGTGCATTGTTGCTTTTCTACAATGGCTCGCTGGAGCAGGAGCGGCAAAAATTCATCGATCATCTGAGTGATCATTATGCTAGGCTGCATCATTTTTCCTCCGCGTTTTATCGACGTTCTCTAAAACGTTATCTGCGCAAGCCGATCAAAATTGAGCTGATATCGCAAGAGCAGACGCTCTCGGTTGGCTTGGAGCTGAGCGCTTTTGATTCCAAAACCGTTGTTGTGTCCATGCGCGAAGTGAATCCGTGGATTATGATCTTCTTAAAATCACAGCTAGAGGAGTTTGTTTCTCGAAGCAGCCCTTCGTCACTGGTGTTGGATCTCTCCGATATGCGTGCGAAGTCAAGGTTGGAACGTATGCTCTCAAAAAAGCATGTGCTGCATTTTTCGATCATCTATCGTTACGATACCCATTTCATGCGGCGACTCTACAGTGACTTTGCCGACTTTGGATTTGAAGCCGATGACGAGGAGCAAGAGAGTGTAGCGCACTACTACACGGTTTTAGAGTGCCCGATCGGTGCTTCTCAGGATCTACTCAAGAAGAGCTACAAAAAATTGGTGAAGGTTTATCATCCAGATCTGGTTCATTATGAGCATCCCGAGATCGTCAATCAGTACACACGTAAATTCCAGCTTTTACAAGAAGCCTACACTGCGCTTAGGATCGTCAGCTAAAAAGCGGCGGCAGCAGGTCGGCGTTGGAGCAGTCGCGCAGGAGCAGTGTTAGCTCCTGCGCGCGGCAGAGTTGGAGGCGCCCAGAAGCGAGATGCAGTAGCTCGTTGGAAAAGCCACGCTTGGTGAAGAGCATGACTATATCGGGCTTGAGGGCTACTTTCTCACACTTCTCCAGTAATCGATGTAGCTCTTTTTTGTTGGTTTTGTGGTTGGTCCACTTGCACTCCCCGACGACTACTTCGCCTTTTTTGCTCACCAGCAGCAGATCTATCTCCACCTGTCGATCCCAGTAGCTCCCCGAATCTTCGATACCCGTCTCTGCATAGAGCTTCCGCACGTAGAGTTCGCACAGCGCTTCAAAGGTGTAGCCGCAAAAGGCTTGATGATGCAGTGCAAAACGCTCAAAGAAGGGGCGGTATTCACCCCGCATAATCGCTTCGTGTTGCGGGGTGACGAAGTAAAACCAGAAGCGCAAAAAGGGGTGGCGGAAGCGCAGCTTATGCGAGATGCGGTGTCGCTCGATATCGCGTTTGAAGCGCTGTTTTGGGTGGACTTTGGAGGGTGATTCTTCGCGGGAGAACTCCACCTCCAAAATACCGCAGCGGCGTAAAAAATCCAGAGCCTCATTGCCTTTGGTGCCAAAGAGGCGACTGCGTTTGAGGATCGAATGGCTGCGTCTATCTCCGGTGGCGACGGCGTGGAGCAGCCGATGGTAGAGTTCATTGCCCTGTAGCATCGTATCGATGTGGTTGTACAGTACGCCGTAGTGCTCGAAAATATGGGTTTCTATCAACTCTTCGAGGGGACGACCAAGATCAAGCGCCAAGCCCAAAGCGCCAAAGACGGCAAAAGCCTCAAGGCACTGCTCCATATCATCGGGATAGTTTTGGATATAAAAAGAGCGGAAGTAGCGTAGCAGCATTACATGTAACCGCCAGGGTTACATGTAAGGGAGTTATTGCGCCAGAATCGCACTGTTGCCGATACGGATGAATTGGCCCTGCGAGCCGATAAATGAAGCAGTCTGAGATTGCATCTCCATAGTAGCTTCGAGCGATTGGTAAGGGCTTAAAATGGAGTCGTGGCCGCCTATGGTGAAGCGGGATTTGGTATTGGAGACGACCGGTGCGAGTGGGGCGGCAGAAGTGTTGACGTCCTTCATCCCAAGCAGGTGCAGTAGTGGGTCGGTGCCACTTAGCGGCGCTTGGGGGATGACGTTGTTGGGGATGGTCTGATCACCGCTTTGCGCACTTCCGTCACCTATCGCTTCAAGGGCAAATATAATGTGTTTGGGTGCTACGGACGCGGCGTAGTTGATTGGATCGGCATCATCAAGGACGCTTTGGGCTGCGAGCAGAAAGGATTCGTATGCGGCGCTGTCTGGCTCGATGCCCGCAGCCTCAAGGCCGTCGCGGATCTCTTGACCAAACGCCGGAGAGTGGCTGAGCAGTTGGGCGATACCGCCTCCGGGCATGGCGAGCGTTACGCTCTCAAGAGTGAGGTTGGTGTCCAAAAAACCAAAAGCGGCAATGGTGCCTAGCGAATGGCCGAAAAAAGCGACGCGCTCATGGTCGATGGGGGCGCCACTGAGGGTGTCTAGGGCATTATACAGTGTGATGAGATCGGACGTGGACTGACGGACGTTGTCGCGAGTGACAAGCAGATCACGAAGATTCATGTAGTAGGCACCTGAATCATCGGGCGCACCGTTTTGATCCAGATCCAGATCAAAGGTGCGCTCTATTGCGGTTTTAAACGGTGAGGTCGTATCGGTGATGCCATGTAGCGGCAGATCAATGGCAATACCTGCATATCCTGCAACAGCGAGTGCATCGGCGATGGCCAGAAGATTGGTGCGGTCTTAGGTGATGCCATGCTGGAAGATCACTATGGGCCAGCCATCAGCGTTCATTTCAGCACCGCTCGCGCTGTTGGGGACGCTCATAAGCACGGGTATACTCTGGGTGGAGCGCTGCAGAGGGAGCGCGGATGAGGTATTAAACTCAAATGCGTGCGAGAGGGGCGCCATCGAGTCTTCGGCGCTTTTGGTACCAAGATAGTAAGGCAGGCCGCCGAGGGTGCCGACGTAGATGTCGGCTTTGCCAAGAAGAGGACTCAAGATGGAGGTATTCATGCCGGTGGGAGAGACCGTGATATTGCCATCAGGATTGTGCGCGGCGAAGGCTTGTGCCACTTTGCCGATGCTTTGGGTGGTGAAGTTCCACGAGATCAGGATGTCGGGGCAAGCGATACCGTGGGTATCGGCATTACATGTAATGCCCTCTTGGGTCATGAGTGCGGCGTTTCTGGCTTGGTTGAGCTGGCGCAGGGCTTCGAGACTCTGGGCGCTTGGGTGCGAAATGAGCGGTGTTTGCGTCGCAAAATCATACAGCGGTTGCGTGCCGTTGATCATCAAGGTAGCGGCGTCGCTTTCGAGCATTTGTCCTTGTGTGTTGGCAATGCCTCTGGTGAGGGCGACGACATAGGTGGTGGCTGGTTCGAGCGGTGCGTAGGGCATGAGAGCAATGTGGTTGCTGCTGGCCATGGCCGCAAAATCAACACCGAACTCCAGCTCTTTAACGATGGAGTGAACGAGGGGAATCTGGTTACTGAGGGGTGAAGCGACGGCGCTGGCTTTAAACAGGCGCACATGCCCAGCGAGGGTGGCGCTCTCCATCGGCGCGGTGGTGCTTAGGTTGATCGGCGAAGTGGTCGAGAAGCCATCAAGCGAGCTTAGGGCTTCTTTAACTTTGGCGTCGGCGGAAGCAGGATCAACGGGAATGTTGAGTGTTCCGTCGGTCGAGCCTGAAAAAAGGATGTCGTTGGGATAGGGGATGTTTCCGCTGGCTGAGTCCATGACGGTGAATCCGCCGGGCTGCTCGATCTTGGCGACGGAGTCGATGCCGTCGTTGCAGCCGCTAAAAAGGGCAAAAACCGCCGAAGCGGTCAAAAGGAATTTAACCATGTTGTGGCTCCTTACATGTAAACAATTTTTGATTATAGCGTGCTAGCTTTTAGAGTTCTTTGAAAGCGTGGTGTTTTGTGTCATTTCGCCTCCCCAACGCAATGCATCAAGGCCATAGCGTTCGCGAACGCGCCCAAGTTCCCTAGAGAGGTGGTGGGCGTTTTGGTCGGTTTCGAAGGTGAGTAGATCAAGTTCGCGTCGGCTGTTGCACGTAAAGTGCGCGGCATGCAGAGAGAGGCTTAGCACCTTGTGGCTGGGGTGGACGTCGGCGCGGGCAAAGAGCGCTAGAGCGAGCGTTTTGAAGTGGGCTTCGCTAAAGAGGCGGCGGTCGCTGATAGAGTGCGTGGATTTTTGGTCGTATTCGTAGCGGATCGAGAGGGGATAGGCGGTCGGCAACACTTCAAGATGCATGATCGCAAAAGAGAGATGGCGGCTCAGGATCAAAACGCGCCGCCGTAGCTCCATGCGCTCATACACGGGCGAAAAACTGCGCGAGATACCGATGGATTGGCGTGGTTTTTCGGCTTTGATCGGTTCACGGTCAAGGCCGCAGACCGCTTCATAGAGGCTACGGGCATAAGGTCCCCAAGTACACACGATCCCTTTGGAGCGGATGAGATCACCTAGGGTTTTGATTTTGTACGCTTCAAGTCTGCGGCGCATGGAGCGTCCGACACCGGGAAATTCGCCCACTTCGATCTCCTCGACAAAGTCGCGTACTTCATGGGCAAAAAGGCATAAAGAGCCAAAGGGTTTGGCGCGTCCGGTGGCGAGCTTGGCGATGCTTTTGGTTGGAGCCGCGCCGATGGAGACGTTTAGATCAAGTGCGGCTTTGATCTCGTGGCGGAGCATATCGATGAAACAAGGCACCTCCTTATCAGCGACCCATCCGTCTAGTTCACCGTAAAACTCGTCGATGCTGGCTTGCTCGATCAGCGGTATACGTTGGATCAAAAAGGCATGAAGCGCGTGTGAGAGGCGTTTGTAGAGCGCCATGTCGGGAGCTTTGATGATGAGCTGTGGGCAGCGTGAGTGTGCTTCGTGCAAGCTCATGCCGGTGGTGATGCCAAAGCGTCGGGCTTCGTAGCTCGCCGTCATGACGATGCCGCGTAGTCGTCCGTCGCTATCTTGAAACTTCTGTAGATCGCCTTGAGTTGCGTCGTAGGCGTGAAAGAAGCTCCCTAAAAAGGAGCCACGGTTTTCAAAGTCGCACTGCTGTGCGCCGCCTTCATCGAAAATGCGGATATCTCCACGACCACCCACCGCGACGGGCTTGCGGTGCAGTGACGCATCGCGTGTGCGCTCGGCAGAGACGAAAAAGGCATCAAGGTCGATATGAATTTTCATGCCGCCACTCTAGCAGGTGCATCGTGGAAGCGGCAATTTTATGACAAAGTGTCACATCAGCGGTTCGGGTTTGCCCAGATAAAAGCCTTGAAACTCATCCACGCCCATCGCCAGCAGTGCTTCAAAAATCTCGGGACTGGAGACGAATTCTGCGATCACGGTGATGCCTAAATCGTGGGCAAACTGGGTGATGGAGTTGACCATCAGAAAGCTACGCTGATTTTCGAGTAGTCCTTTGACGAGCGAGCCGTCGATCTTGAGATAGTCAGGTTCGAGCTCCATAATGTGCGCAAAGTTGGCGTAGCCGCTACCGAAATCATCGATGGCAAAACGTACGCCAAGGTGCCGAAAACGCGCTACAAATGTTCTGATTGCTTCATAATCGTCAATAGCGTCGCTCTCGACGATCTCAAAGATGACGCGCTTGGCCATGTTGTAGCGGCGTAGGCGGTGTTCGAGTTCGCGTAGCAGCTCTTTGTTGCTGATGTCGAGCTGGGAGAAGTTGAGTGATATCGCGGCTTCACGGGCGCTAAAGGCATCGATGGCGTTTAGCAGGGTGTTTTGAGAGATCTGCTCGTATTGGTTGGTTTTGGCGGCGATATCGAGAAAATAACCCGGTGCGACGAGCTTGCCCTCTTGGCGCATACGGATGAGGACTTCGTATTTCACAATCTTTCGGTCACGGTCTGTGATTGGCTGGTAAACGGGCAGAAAATCACCCCGCTCAATGCTGTTTTGAATCTCTTTTTTGACCTGTAGAATCTGTCGATATTCGTTGCTTTGGTTGTGAAAGGGATGAAAATAGACGTAGCGTTTGCGGGTGGATTTGGCTTTGCCCAGTGCATCGTAAGCGTGGTTGAGCAGATTGTCGCTGCCTGAGGCGAAGCCGACGGTGATATCGATGAAAAGAGTATCGTCGATGGCGGGGATGTAGAGTGGATTGTCCAAAACAGTATCGAGCAGTTCGAAGAGATCGGCTTCGTATTTTGGGGTGTCGATATAGTCGCTGGGATGCAACATCGCAAATAGATCCGATTCGAGGTGGTAGAGTAGATACTCCTTGGGTTCTGCCACCGCTTGAAGCAGTTGGGCAAACATCGCCTGAATGGCTTCACCGATGGCGGTACCGTAGAGATCAAGGTAGCGGTTGTAGTCGTTGATGTCGATGAGAAAGAGGGTGGGCATAGGACTTTTGCCGATCTCTTCAAGTAGGGTATGGCGCGTGCGCAGACCGGTTATGGGATCAGTGTAGAGCATCGCTTCGAAGGCTTTGGTGCGGCTTTCAAGAAGCGACTCTAGTGCTTCGATACGGCGGCAGAGATCGGCACTCTGCGGTTCGATGCGGGCGAGAACGTATACTTCGCCATCAAGCACGATACGCTCACAGTGCATCAGCAGATCAGAAGCAAGTGTGAGCGTGCATTCGCTTAGTTGACGTCTTTGCGCGTCTCGGTAGCGCTCCAGCACTGTAACATCCAAAAGCGCATCAAGCCGATGCTCTGAGCCCAAAAGCAAAGTGGCGGCGGAAGTGGCATAATAGATCGATTCGTCGGCGCGAAGAACCAGTAGTGCGACGTGGGTAGAGGCATCGAAAAGAGGGCGTAGCATCTGAACTCCTCGCGATCAAGTTGCGTATAGCCATTGTAACAGAATTCGAACGTTGAGTCGATCAAAGCGCTTTGGGTATAATCGCCTCTAAAAAAGGAGCAGCGATGCAGTTTCGCTACATCGGACGCAGCGGCCTTCGCGTGAGCCCGATTTGTCTAGGGACGATGACTTTTGCCTCTCAATGCGACGAGGCCGAAGCGTTCAGGATTATGGATAAGGCTTATGAGGCGGGTATCAATTTCTTCGACACCGCCGAGCTTTATCCGGTGCCGCCTGATGCCGCGCTTGTCGGCGAAACGGAGCGGATTGTGGGTCGGTGGCTGAAAACAAAACCCCGAGAATCGATCATTTTGGCCACCAAAGTGGCGGGCGCGGCTTCGGGCTGGTTAGTGCCGCCGATTCGCCACGGGCTAACCGCCATCGACCGTTTTCATATCGAGCGCGCGGTTGAGGGGAGTTTGAAGCGCTTGGGGACGGATTATATCGATCTGTATCAGATGCACTGGAGCGATACCGTCGTGCCCATTGAGGAGAGCCTACGCGCCTTTGATGCACTGGTGCAAAGCGGCAAGGTGCGCTACATCGGCACCAGTAATGACACCGCTTACGGTACCACCAAGGCGCTGATGGTGTCGCGTTATGAGAAATATGCACGTTTTGAGTCGATCCAGAATAACTTCTCCCTGCTCAACCGCCGCGCCCTTGATGAGATTGCCGCGCTGTGTCGGGGTGAGCAGATTTCACTACTCCCTTACTCCCCGCTCGCCGGTGGCGTGCTGAGCGGCAAATACAACCAAAACCACCGTGCCAAAGGGCGTTTTAGCGACTATATGGCTTCATCCAACAAGCGCCAGCGCCTGATGGCGGCGCGGTTTATGAATGAGAAGACGCTGGCCTCGACGCAGGAGTATCTGCGCATCGCCCATGAGGCGGGACTCGATCCCGTAACGATGGCGATTGCGTGGAGCAAGCAGTTTGATTTTGTGGCCTCCACGATCATCGGCGCGACGAGTGCGGAGCAGCTTGATGCTTCATTGGCGGCCTTACATGTAACCCTCTCTTCTGATCTGCTCAAGGCTTGCGACAATGTCCATGCGCACACTCTTTATCCTATGGGTTAGCCTTTTGTGGCTGGGCGGGTGCGCGCCCAAGTCCTATGGCCCAAGCCAAAGCGTGCTGGTGACGCTCAAAACGCCCAAGATCAAATTTTCTGATCTGGGTTATCTGCATCCGGGCAAGGAGGGGGTGCGGCTTGATCTGTACAGCGGCGGTGTTCCGGTGCGGCGCATCGAAGTCGGTGAGGAGATTTGCGTGGATGAGGGGTGCATGGAGGCGTCACGCTTTAATGCCGAGTATCTTAGCGCCGAGTATCCAGACACTTTATTGCTCGATGTGCTGAGGGGGCAGGCAATTTTCGGTGCTGCGGCCTTGGCGCGTACGGACGGCGGCTTTGAGCAACGCATCGAAAATGAGCATGTGCGCATCCTCTACCGCGTGGACGCTGAAGGGGTTTGGTTCAAAGATGAGCAAAATGCGATCACGATCCGCCACCGCCGTCTTTGATTACGCAGGGGTTACATGTAAGCTTTCCTTGCTGGGTAAAACCCAAGTGGGGGTGTGTTACAATCTTTGCAAACTCAAAATGATTTGAAAACACGGATGAAATTTTTAACCCTTATGCCCATAGTACCAAGACAAAGTTCACCCGCGAAAGTCGGGCTGTTTATGCTGATCGCTTATGGCCTGGGCGTGCTTGTGCGTCTGTGGCTGTGGCAGCAAAACAGTTCGGTAGAGGCATTCTGGCTCGATGGTAGACCGCTGAGCATCTACTCACCCGATGCGGGGCTCTACGGCTACTACGCCAAGCAGCTCCTGATGGGAGCGCACTACCCGATGGACTCTGAGCATATGCCGGGCTTTTTGATCTACTGGATTGTCTCCATTTTCAACCTCAATATTGACTGGGCGATGTATCTGTTGCCAGCATTTTTGGCTCCGCTAGTGGCGGTGCCGACAGTATTGATAGGACACGCGCTGGGTCATACCCGCATGGGTTTTTACGCTGCTTTAATCGCGGTGTGCGGCATCAACTACTACACCCGCTCCTATGTCGGCTATATGGATACCGACGTACTCAACCTCTTTTTGCCCTATATGGCGGTGGCATCGGGAATGATGGCATTGGCGCGGCGCAGTTGGCTTTGGGGGGTGGTTGCTGTTTTGTTTTTGGCGGCCTTTTATGGCTGGTATCACTCTTCGCTTGTGGTGGTTGTGGCACTTGCGGGGATGGCGGTATTGGTGGTGCCTTTGGTGCTGCGGCGCAAGATGGTATGGATTGCATCGGGGCTGCTGGTGATCGGCGTGGTGGCGGTGACGGATATACAAAACGTCTCCAAACGCGCACAGGAGTATCTCAGTAAAGACGAGACGATCAAGCTTGCATCGGCGCAGGGGGAATACCACTTCGTCAACACCCTGCACAGTGTGGCAGAGGCGCAGCCTGCAACGCTTTTTTCGATTCATGAGGCTTATGTGGGAATGTTGCCTTATACGCTTTTGGCAACTTTGGGGTTTGTATTGCTCTCGCTGCGCCATCCAGCGCTGCTGCTTGCTTTGCCGCTGTTGGCGCTTGGCTATCTCGCTTTATGGGCGGGTCTGCGCTTTGCGATGTTTGCCACGCCTGCGTTTGCGCTTGGATTTGTGGGGCTTTTGGTGTGGTTGGCACAGCGTTTAAGCGGTCGTATGGCGGGGGTGCTTCTGGTGGTAGGTGTGGCGTCGGGTTTAGGGGTGATGCTGCTCAATATTACGCGGCTCAATCCCTCCTTTACGCCAGGCTATTTTCTTGCCGATGACGTCAAGGCGTTGCGCAGCTTTGCCAAAGAGAGCCGACAAGAAGATCTCCTCTGGAGCTGGTGGGATTACGGCTGGCCGCTATGGTATTACACAGGCCGTAACAACACGCTGGTGGACAACGGTCGCCACGGGCCTGATACCCATCTCGCGGCCAAGGTGTTGCTTGCAGGCAATGATACTTTTGCCGCCAATGCGTTGCGCTATTTCTCTGAGACGCAGGTGGGCAATGGGGAGATTTTACGCCCTTTGGCCCAAAAAGAGGATATCGCCCAGCGCATGGAGGATCTGGAGCTGTTGCGCCCCATAGACCTGAATGCCACGCGTGACGTTTATGTGCTGTTGCACCGCGATATGCTGCTTACTTTTAAGACCATCGAGGAGTTTGCGTCGATTAATATCCGAAGCGGCGCGAACGCATCTGACAACATGCAGCTCTACCTCTCCGATCTATTGCGTCCGTATGATCAGCATGAGCCGCTGGTGCGCGGAGATACTTTTGATTTTGATCTGCGTAGCGGCGTGATTCGGGGGCATGATGGAGTGCAGACGCGTATCGCCGGAGTAATGGTTGTCGAAAATGGCGCCATAACGGCGGCACAGCGCTATGAGGCAGGGTCGGATATGCATCTGATCCTCTACAACCGCACCAAGGTGATCTACCTTGACAGCCGCGCTTTAAACTCTTTTTTGGTGCGTGCGCTACTGCTGAATCAGTTTGATCACAGCCGTTTTGAGACGGTTGTACAGACGGAGCGCATGAAGCTTCTGAAGCTCAAGTAATCAGTGCGCCCCTTTGCGCGTCAGCACGATGACAAAGGTTTTGAGAAAGATGATGAAATCCAGCCAGAGTGACCAGTTTTGGATGTACCACACATCAAGCTCCACACGCTCGAAAAAATCCAGATCGTTGCGTCCGCTGATCTGCCACAACCCCGTCATTCCTGGCTTTACATGTAAGATCGTTTCGGCGGCAAAGCCGATCTTGGAGCACTCTTCAAGCATGTAGGGGCGCGGGCCGATGAGGTTCATTTCGCGCCGCAGAACGTTGAGCATCTGCGGTAGTTCGTCGATAGAGTAGCGGCGCAAAAAGCGCCCCACACGGGTGACGCGCGGGTCGCTACGGTATTTGTGAAAGCGTGCATAGTGCGCGATCTCTTCTGGATGGTGCTTGAGATACGCGCTTAGCAGGGCGTCGCTGTGCGGATACATGGTGCGAAACTTGTAGCACGCAAAGGGCGTTCCGTCGCGTCCCAGTCGGGTCTGCCGAAATAAGACACCGCCTTTGGAATCGAGGGTGATTAGTAGCGCAATCAGCAAGAGCGCTAGGGCAAAAAAGGGCAATAGCACCAAGACAAGGAGCCATTCTGCGATCTGTTTGATAAGGATATTTTTGGTCACATAGAGGCGGTTTTGAATGTTGATGAAGCTGAGTCGGGCCATGCGCAGGTCAATAATGTCGGCATTGGCAAAGCTGATATTGTGCAGATAAGGGATGAGCATCACCTCTTTGACCTTGTGTTTATAGGTTCGGATCAGGGTCTCGAGCGCTTCGACGTTCATGCCCCGCGTGGCGATGAAGACAACCTGTGCCTCCAGTAGTGTCATGACACTGTGATAGCCCAAATAGGGGTTGGCCGCAAGGTCGCGCTGGAGCTTTTGTACCTGCTGCTCTTCACCGACAATAAAGGCGTTGAGTGCCCACGATCCGCTGCGATGCAAGAGTTTTTTGGCGCCGATGCGCAACAAAGGGGCGACATAAAGCAGATTGACAAAAAGCAGCAGATAGAGGGTGCGTGAATAGTGTTCGCCCGATTTGGTCACAAAAAGCACCATTACGACCGAGAGTAGCAGCAAGAATGTCCCTGTGTGGCTACGGCGAAGCTCCTCCCAAAAGTCGTTGCGCTTGGTGTAGAGACCCAGTGCAAAGTTGATGATGAGGTAAAAGGCGAGCAGTAGCCCCGAGAGCAAGTAATGTTCAAAGTCTCCATGGTAGCCATCAAACGGCCCGCTTCCCTCAAGGCTTAGGCGTATCAGATGGGCGCCGTAGAGTGAGAGTAAAAGGGCGATGGCATCAAAGAGTATGAGTGTGAAGGTATTGAGCGTCTGTTTCATGCGGTGATTATAGCGGCTTTACATGTACGCTTCAGGGCACTTGAATCATATACCCCGAACCGCTGACGTTTTTGATCAGCTCCTCACAGGTTTGGGCGCGGGTGCGGAAGATGAGCGAGCGTAGGGTGCGATCATCCACCAGCTCGCCCCAGATCTGCATGCTGATCTGCTCATTGGAGACGCTGATGCCGCTGTGCGCACAAAGCAGCGCGATGAGCTTGAGCGCCTTGGGGCCCAGCTCGACCTGACGCCCCTCTTTGAGCAGTCTGCCGGGGTCTGTGATGTAGGTGTAACCAAAGGCGAGTTCGATCATCTCAGGCTGTGCCTGCGGCGTTTTTGGGGTGGCCGGGGCGTGCTCTAACAGCCGCAGCGTGGCGATGATCTGCGCTTCGTTGTAGGGTTTGGTAAGGTAGCCCGCAGCGTGCGCGGCCACTGCGTAATCGACCATTTCACCCTCCAGATGCGCTGAGAGAAAGACGATCTTGCACGAGGTAGCGCGGCTGATGGCAAGCGCAGCTTCCGCACCGCTCTGCGCTCCGCGCAGCATCACGTCCATGAAGATGATGTCGGGTTTTAGTGCGATGGCGCACTCGATCGCCTCTTTGGCGTTGTCGATGATACACAGCACCTCTGCGCCGCTTA
>DZBC01000191.1 GCA_022729835.1 Sulfuricurvum sp.
CGAGAAAACGTGGCTCTTTATGCGACGAGCAATGTCAATAAAGGTAATCCTATCGTCGGAGGCGTTTTTAACGGAAACGGGGACAATGTTTCTGAAAACCAAATAAAAGCTTTGCAGACAACACCAGTTTTTGGCGGAAGCATTTCTCTTGACGAAAGAGGCAATCCGGTTTTGCCGGTTTCTTTAACGAAAAATGCCAAAGAATTAAAAGCGACTGTACACTATAAGAAAAAGACCATAGCGCTTAAATCAACGCGAGATGTTCTGCCTCTTTATGATGTCAGCGGATCAATGTTTTCAAAGGCAGCTCTTTTGGAATTAGGCAAGAGGCTGCAGGCCCTTTCTTTTCAAAATCAAAAGGGCGTGACGTTTGCTAAAAATGCTCAGGTTATTGAAGACTTCGGCAACGCAAAGCTTATTATTGGTGGCGGAACAAACGGATATATTGGCCTTATTACGGCAATCCAGGAAGCGATGAAACTGGGAAGGCCGGTTGATATTGCTGCAATTAGTGACTTTGGAAACAATACAACAAATGATCAGGTTCTTGAGGATTTCTTGATCAATAATTGGCAAGAGATGAAAGAAAAAGGTATTCGGTTTTTTGGTATTTCTAATTCGAGTTTCGGAAGAAATCTTCATGAGTATGTAACCGGCTACAGAAAAGCGCCCTCCATCGAAGAAATTATGACGTTGTCACGAGAGAATTTTTTTGGAAGGTCCACGTGGCTAGTAACATATTTAGCAGGATTAACCGGAGGCGATATTTATTACGGAGACAATCTTCAAGAGGCTATTAACGTTTTTATTAACGACAGGGAAAAAGAAGGGACATTTAGCCTTGAGACTGACTTTGATATTGCTTATGTTGAAGTAACCGGAGTAGATTTTAACGGAAATCCGATTCATGTTATCTTAGGAGTTGAACAGGCCGTAGATCTTCAGAAAACCAAAGGTAATGTTATTTTAAGCGGTGAGACTCAAAAGCTACAAATTGCTGAGAAAGCAGAAAGCCCATCAGGAAAGAAATCCTCTAGTGTTTTAAGAGATCAACAAAAAGCTACCAGGGAAGTAGATGTCACGGCACGAAACACCTCATCTTCGGAAAGCGCCTCTTCTGGCATTGACTCGTATGGTGGTATCGACCTCAACGCTAATGAGCTTCAGATGAAAATTAAAGGCAAGGGCTTGGATATTATCTTGCCGGAACAAATGAGCAATCTCAGCTCAAAAGATATCACAGGATTCACCCCTATCATCATGAACATTACCCCTGTCACCAGTACTGCAACCCTCTGGAACTAAATCCTTTCAAGGCAATCTTTTTATCAGATACAAATTATTTTGAATTTGATTTTACAGAATGCATACACTTGTTATAATAATTTTATATAAGATTTATCATTAGAAATACTATATATAGGGGTTCCTCTATTGGCCCTCTCAACAAATAGGGCAAGCAAGGGAACGTGTGATTTTTGGCATTCTTGCACTAAAGGGATTTAGTTTGAAATTGCAAAAAAAACTTAGTTTTTGGCTTCTCGCGTTTTTAAGCATAAGCCTTTTTGTCTCTCCGTCTTTCGCCCAGCCAAACGGCGAAATCATCAATATTAATCTCGCCGACCAGATTGTTTTTATTAATCTCACCAATGAAGATCTTAAGCTGGGAGACATCGTTGACATTTATAAAAATGAAGATATTTTTCTAACTCTTGAAGTCATCGGAACCTCGGATGTTGTTTCGAAATTAGCTTCGCTTCCGCAAACACCCCCGTCTGTCCTTAAAGAAAAATTTCAACAAATCAAAGTCGGAGACGTAGCCCTTAAAGCAACAAGAAAAACACGCTCTGCTGGAGAAGTGCTTTTTACCTATACCGAAAACCCCGGAAAATTTTTGCTTGATGATTTTGAAGAGGATCAATCACAAAGGATATCGTCACAAGAAACAAAACAAGAGTCTGATGAAGATCAAGACGAAGCCACTAAAGAGCTTGTGTTACGTTCTGTCGAGCTTTCTAAAGAACTGGAACGCATTCAACAAGACAGAGATCGTCTTGCGCAAAATTTAAGCGCGTCCCAGGAAAAATTTCAATCTGCCCTGGCCGAGGCTGAGGCCATTCAAAATGAAAATGCACGGCTTAAAGACGAGGTGGGACGTCTTTCAAGTTTGGCCCAAAGAAATTTGAGTGAAAAAGAAAAATATCAGCAAAAGGCCCTTTTATTTGAAACGCAAATCGAAGCGCTTCAGAAAAAACTTGATGAAGTGATCCAGTTAACCGAGCAAAACCTTATAAACTATGAAACCCCATAAAATTGTTTTTCTTTTATTGATCAGTTTTTCTCTTTTAGCTTCTTTTGTGATTGCGGCAAGCGCGCAAGAGGGTATGGAAAACGCTGCTCCTCCTAAAGGGTCACTTCTCCAAAGCCTGTCCCAGCTGGCCGATGAATACAGAATCGTCGTCGACAAGCAACAGCAAGAAATCAAAGCGCTCGAAAATGAAATTGCAGCGCTTCAAGGGGCTTCCGCCATAAATCCAAAAGAGTCGAAAGCCCTTGAACAAAAGATTGCTTCTCTTAGCGAGGAAAAACAACAGGCACTTCAAAGCTATGACGCGCTTCAAAAAGAATTTTTTCTTTTGCAGGAAAAATATCTGGCCCTCGAAAAGAATATCGGCGAAGACATTAAAAAAATCCAACAACCTCTTGAAGAAGAAATCCTGCGCCTTACCAAAGTGATCGCGATTCTTCAAAACGAACTTTCTGAAAAAACGCAAGCGGCCCCCGTATCTGTTTCTGGCGAAGAGATACTTATTTTACAGAAGAAATTAAATGAAGCCCGCGCCATTGCCGAGCAGAAAAATGCTCAGCTGGCTGCCTTTGTGCAAGAAAAGAGAAACATCCAAGAGAAAATGCAAGTTTTTCTTGAAAATCAAATCGTGCTTGAAAACAAAGCAAACCAACTTGCCCAGCAGCTTCAAGAAAAAGAAAACTTGGCTGTTCAAAAAGAAAACCAGGAAGACTCTGGCGCTCAAGAAAGAATCGCGTCTCTCGCCGCAGAGCTTAAGCGTATCGAAGCAACGCTTAACCAAAAAGAAAACAAAATCCGTTCCCTTCAAACCGATAAACAAAGTTTAAACCAGCAACTGACAAGTTTGCTTGCGCAAAAAGAGGAATTTCAAAAATCATTAACGCTTCTTTCAAGCCGCCTCAAAGAAGAGCGCGCTGGTTTTTCAAAAGATGTTCAAGAAGCGACCGGTCCTCTTGAGGAAAGAATTAAAAACCTCGAGGGCGAACTTGCAAGCGTTCAGAGTTTTTTACCGCAAGAAATCGCTAAGGCTCGCGCGCCATTAGAAGAAGAAATTCAGGATTTAACCCAGCAGCTGGTTGGTTTCGAAAAAGTTATTCCTCAAAAAGTCTCTGAAGCAAAGCTACCGCTCGAACAAGAAATCGTGCGCCTACGTGCCGCATTAAATGAAAAAGAAGAGGCAATCCCCGCTCGCATCGATGAAGAAGTGGCGAAAGCGCGCATTCCTCTTGAAGAAGAAATCGAAGACCTTGTGAGTCAAATAAACGTGCTACAAGACTCTATCCCTGATCAACTTGCTCAATCAAAAAAACCGCTTGAAGAAGAAATTGTTTGGCTAAAAGATGCGCTTCGCCAGAAAGAAGAAGAACTTCCGCAAAAAATCGCCGCGGCTAAAATTCCCTTAGAAGAAGAAATCGAAGACCTTATTTTTCAAGTGAATAACCTAGAAAGTGCGTTTCCGCAAAAAATCTCTCAAGCGAAAGAACCGCTCGAAAGAGAAATTTCTCGTCTTGAAATGGCTTTGCGCCAAAGCGAAGAAGAGACCCCTGAAAGAATTGCGCAAGAAGTGGCCAAGGCCCAAAAACCTTTAGAAGATGAGATTATTCGCCTTCAGGCGCAAACTGTTCAGCTCAAAGATTCTATTCCAATTATCAAAGAGCTCACACGGGAACCGCTTCAAAAACAAATTGAAGCCTTAGAAGACCAAATTGCGATGATCGAAGATGCCCTTCCCCAGCAAATCGCGGATGCCAAAAAACCTTTAGAAGACGAGATTCAAAATCTTGTCAAACAACTTGTTGACACACAAAACGCTTTACCGCA
>DZBC01000018.1 GCA_022729835.1 Sulfuricurvum sp.
ATCTGATTGTGCCATAAGCCATTAATGCTTGGACGTATACGGCGTATACGGCGATCAACCGCCGTAATGCTGTTGGGAATATACAAAAAGAGATAAGGATCATCAGCCACAATACGGGCAAATATGCTCCGCTGAAGCGCCGCAATACGATCACGATCTATCTCATTTTGCATCGTTTCGATCAGTTGATCTACCTCTTTGTTGTGATAACCGATGAAATTAAATGCCCCCGGTTTATCGTTGTCGGAGTGCCATAGCAGATAGGGATCGGGCGAAAGCGGAAGCGACCAGCCCAACAGTACTGTTTCAAAGGCACGCGGAAAAACAACCGTATTTAAAAAGGCCTGCCACTCCATGATCCGCAAACTCACCTCCACCCCAACGGCAGAGAGTTGTTGTTGAATAATCTCCGCCGCATAGGGACGAATCGCACTGCCACTGGATGTCGCAATCTCAAATCGAAGCGGATGCTCGGCATCATAACCCGCTTCCGCGAGCAGTGCTTTAGCGCGCAAAGGATCACTGCGCGGCACCTCAACTGCCGGATTAAACCCCGCACCTCCGGGCAAAAAGGGGCCGCTACACACTGCGGCATGCTTCACGAACAAAATATCCGCCAACGCCTTGCGATCAATCGCCAGCGAGATCGCCTGACGCACACGGGGGTCTTTGAACTTATCAAGGCGCAGATTGAAGCCCAGATAATCGTAGGTGTGCGCCATCTGCTCGACTGTACTGAAGGTGTCCAGAAACGAAGCATCAAGCTGACGCTCCAACTGCATCGCCTCAAGCGACCCTATATCCAACTCCCCGGCTTTGAGTTTTAAAAAGCGTGTCATCGGATCGGCTATTACATGTAACGACAATGTATCGATCTTGGGTTTTCCCTCAAAATATCCCTCAAATGCCTCTAGTTCGATACTTTGAGAGTGCTCCAATCGACTGAGTCGATACGGCCCTGTGCCAATCGGCGCGGTGTTGAATGCAGCGCTCATGATGTTCTCTTCATCTTTGAGCAGATGATAGGGCACAATCCCCATCATCCATGTCTCAAGCGCCTTGAAATAGGGAGTTTTATAGGTAACACGCACCGTATACTGATTGAGGGCTTCTACCTTTTCTACCATACGAAACGACGAGCTATAAGGTGTCACGGTCTGCGGTGCGTTGATGAGTTCATAAGTGAACATGACATCCCGCGCTTCAAAGGGCGCACCGTCGTGCCATGCTACCCCTCTACGCAGCTCAAAGATCAGCGTAGTGTTGTTTTCAAAGTAGAAACGTTGCGCCAGATCCCCGATGATCTGATCACCGGATTCATTGTATTTGACCAGTGCATTGAAGATGAAATCGGTAATGGTAGCGCTGGCCGAATCGGTCGAGAGCAGAGGATTGAGTCGTGAAGGGTTGGCGGAGACTGCCAGATGTAGCGTCGAGCCGTAAAGCAGGTTGATGCCAAAGAGCACCCAAAAGATCATGCGCATAAGCATCCTTTTTGGTGCAATAATAGCTTAGTGCGCCTCTACTTTTCTGTTATACAGAGGCTGCACGGGTCGATAGTTGTGATTGTAGTACTTCTGAAAACGATCCAGTTGCGCCTGAGAGATCGTAGGAATCTGCTTGAAGAGGTACCACTCTACATCTTCAGTACACGGCGGTGTGGTCAAAGAGCCAAACCAGTGGTAGTAGCCCTGTGTATCTCTGGGCAGAAGGCTCATCATATTCACATCAATCGCCTTACCAACGTTGTTGAGCACCCGATCGAGTGCTTCGTTGTGCGCACCCAGATCAAACAACACACCAAGTACCGCCAGATGACCATCCTTATCTTTGTGCACTACATGTAACTCAAGCGGATAATGGCGACCGTCAAGGGTGTTTTCACTCACGCTGTGGAAGTGAAACTGCACCAAATGAAAATGTTTGCCGCCGATGATGATATCACCACCGTCTTTAGGGTCCACTTCAATTGAATGGCCGTTGTCAAGCACTTTGGCACTGGAAGAACGG
This sequence comes from Sulfuricurvum sp., assembly GCA_022729835.1. GTDB lineage: Bacteria > Campylobacterota > Campylobacteria > Campylobacterales > Sulfurimonadaceae > JAFGUB01. The sequence goes on from DZBC01000018.1 coordinate 2,011, forward strand.
TTTTCATCAACCACCAAGATGTGGGAGTCTGCCAACGAAACGGTGACGTTAGATTCGATATTAATCGGACTTTGTAGTTTGCCTTTTTCACAGGTTTGGGAGAATTCACCCCAATGCTTGGGCCCGTGCATATCATAGTCCCAGTGAGGGTGTACTCCAGCAAACAGTAGCGTAGCGGCAGAGAGAAAAATGAGGGATTTAAACATAAGAGAAGGCCTTTCAAAAGTAATATTGAAAAGAGCAAAACGCCTCCCCAAGGAGACGCAGAACGATTAGCGTTTGGAGAACTGTGGAGAGCGGCGTGCTTTACGTTTACCCGGCTTTTTACGCTCGACGATACGCGCATCACGTGTCATCATACCGGCAGGTTTCAAAATCGCGCGAAACGCTGCGTCGTAGCGTACCAGAGCGCGAGAGATACCGTGGCGAAGGGCATCGGCTTGACCGCCGAAACCACCGCCCACCGTGGTAGCCGTCACATCGACGGATGTCTCTTGCTTGGTCAATGCCAAAGGCTGTTTGACGCGAAGCTTTTTAGCCTCAAGACCGCCAAGCCATGCATCGAGCGAAAGGCCGTTTACGGTAATTTTACCGCTACCGGGAGTCAGCCATACTTTGGCGATGGAGCTTTTGCGTTTTCCTGTTGCGTAGGTTTGTGCCATCAGTGTTATCCTTTCTTCACTTGAGCCGTATGCGGATGCTCAGCACCGGCATAGACTTTGAGTTTTTTGAGCATTGCAGCGCCCAGTTTAGTTTTGGGCAGCATACCGCGTGTCGCAAGCTTGAAAAGCTTTTCAGGGTTGTTGCTCAAAAGATCGGTCATTTTTTCACTTTTTACGTTACCGAAGTAACCTGTGTGCTTGTGGTAGCTCTTCTCTGCCACTTTGCCCTGCCCCTTGAAAATCGCTTTAGAAGCGTTGACAACGACAACGAAGTCTCCGCAGTCGATATTTGGGGTGAAGTAGGGTTTGTTTTTTCCGCGAAGCGTTGCTGCAATTTCTGTTACGATACGACCGAAGACTTTGCCTTCTGCATCGACCAGAACCCAATTGCGCTCAATCTGCTCCGGGCTTGCAATTTTTGTAAATTTCATTGCCTTTTTCCTTTTGAGTCTCGCATTTAAAGTCTGGGATTGTAGCCGTTACATACTTAAATAGCACTGAATTTAAGTGTTGTGTAAGATTTTGTGTTTAAAGCGAGACAATCTCGACGCTATCGGCCAAAAGATAGCACAAATGCCCGCTAACCGGCCCACCGGTAATCGCACCGACTGCTTCAACGTAAAACGCCAACTGTTTGAGATGCGCTTCACACTCCTGTATTCCGCTTTTATAATCGATCACCCTCCAGCCCTGCGCATGACGCACCAGCAGATCAAGATAGCGTATCTCACCGCAATAACTCAGCGGCTGCTCCTTATAACGCACTCCATTCACCAAGTCATTAAAAGCCGCAGACTCAAAAAGCCCTAAAATGCGCTCTTTGATCGCCGCAAATGCACTCTGCGACAACTGCGTACCGTAGCGGTTGCGTGTCGAACGTAGCGCTTCATTGAGTGAAGGCAGATCAAAATCACCCATCATCTCCAGCGTATAATGTAGTGCCAGACCGAACACCACCGCGCCGTAATCCCCCTGATAGCTCTTTGGCTGCGCGATCACATCGCTCTGACGACCGAGTCCGTGCACTTTACTAAGCACCGTCGGCTCCGTTTGGGGTGCCTGCTTCACCCTCATCTCGATCTGAAGTGCGCCGTAACACGCACTTTGCAACTCCAACATACCAAAAGCCGAGTGTTCCGGCTTCTGTATCACAAAAAGCGACTGCTCCGCACGTGTCAAAGCGACATAGAGGGCATTGAGTGCGTCTACATGTAAGGCTTGCGCTTCCATCTCCAAAGCCCGGGCATACTCAGGATCAAACAGTGCGCGATTCTTCTGGCGCAAAAAAAGTCCCCGCAATTTTGTCCCTTCATACGCGTAGATGATCGGCTGCGTGGGTGCATGCGGGCGTCCGATCCGATCCATCACTATGACGTGCCTGAACTCCAAGCCTTTGGATTTGTGAACCGTCAAGACCCGCACACCGTGCACATCGGTCTGAATCGCCGCAGCGTCAAGTCGCTCATATTCAAACAAAAACGCCTCTATATCCTCATAGCGCTCCAGTAGCTCCAAAAAGCGCAAAACGTTAATATCGCCGCCAAAGACATCAAACCGCTCGATCACACCTTTAACATACTCATGCAACCGTGCTCTGGGATCATTGCAGCGCCCGAGCACCTCAGGTTCAATGCCCAAAAGCGCAAAAAAGTTGGCCGCGTAGATCGGCGCTCCATAGTAGCCGTACTTCACCGCCTCAATCAGGGCCGCTACCCTTCGTCTGCGAATCAGCTTTGAAGTTGTCTCGGTCACTACCTCTACATCGACCGCCTTGAGCGCCTCTTCGACCGCGCTTCCATCAGCATTGGTCGCACACAAAACGGCGATATCATCCACTGGTACATCGGCATCTAAGAGCATCCGCACCGTAGCGACACAGCGTTCAAGCACCGCTTCGTCGCTGATCACCTCCACATAACCCTCAGGCGCGTTCGGCTTGATGCTTTGCGGAATATAGTGGGACATACGCCGCTCAAAAACAGAATTGACAAACGTCACGACGGCGGCCGATGAGCGATAATTGACGCTGAGCGCCTCTCGTTTGACGCGGTAACGTGTCGCCACTTCATCAAAAAGTGCGCTCACCCCTCCGCGAAACCGATAAATCGACTGCTTGACATCCCCCACAAAAAAGAAACTTCCCGTCTCTTTGGCCCCTTGACCCGCAACAATCTCATCGACGATGGGACGTAAAATATCAAACTGCACCACACTCGTGTCTTGAAATTCATCGAGCAACAGATGCTCAATGCGGCTGTCAAGCCGAAAATAGAGAAAATCACGGTCAATCCGCTCTTGAAGCAGATAATGCACCCACGCGGTAATATCATCAAAACTCAGCTCGCCGTCTTGTCTGGAAAGCGCAAAACGGCTCTTTTTGTAGCGCTCAAGCAGAGCCAAAAGTGCGTGAAAAAAGCGCTGCTCTTTGTGCTGCATATAGCGTCGCAGCGTCTCTTTGAGATCACTCAGGCACACATCCATCTCGTCGCGATACTGCTTGCGAAAATCCCAATAGTTCAAACTCTCTTTGAGCATCCATGACGCCGATGCAAGCTCTTCGATACTGCTTACATGTAAGCTTTTTTGTGCGCGCGGCGACAACGACTCCAGATCAAACAGGGCGTATAAGCGCGCCAACTGCGCCATCGCCGTCTCGACAACTCCTTCATAAGGGGCATCTTCAAAGTGTATACCGCCAAGTTCAGGCATTTTGGCGTAAAGCTCCTCGAGCAGCTCAAAGAGCGAAGAGAGCCGCTTGGTACTGATTTCGGAGAGTCGCAAAAGCGTCTCCTCCTCCGCATTGACATTGAGCTCGTTTAAAAATCGACGCATCAATCGATCTTCGTGCTGGCGCTCAAAGGTTGAAAAAGTCGGCATCAAGCCCGCATGCAGTGAAAATCGCCGCAAAATCGCCGCAAAAAAGGAGTCGATGGTCATGATCTTGTTGTGCGCGTTCAAAAAGCGATACAACACCCGCTCACGCCGCTCTAAAATCTGCGCCGCGTCTAGGCCCGTCACATCCACGATCACGGCCAATTCACCCCGCTCCTCGAGCGTCCGCAGGGTCTGCAAAACCCGCGACTGCATCTCATGGGCTGCCTTGTTGGTGAAGGTAAGCGCCACGATCTTCTCAACCTCCACATCCATAAAAAGCAGGCTGAGATAACGCACCACCAGATTAAAGGTTTTGCCGCTGCCCGCGCTGGCTTCAAACGCCAGCAACCGCTCATACGCCATCACAGCCTCCCGCACAGTGTCGCATAGGTACAATAGCGACACGGCGCACTCGATTCGCAGCGCCCGAAGTTCCACTGCGTTTGGCCTGCAAGACGTTCAAGATGCTCCAGTAACAACGCCCGCTTTGGTGCCAACAGCGGCTCATACACCACTGCGCCCTTCTCAAGATCGTAGTAACCGCAAGTGGGCTGTATCCCGTAGTGTTCAGCCACCAGTAATTCATAAAAATTGAGCTGAAAATCGGTGGCTGATTCAAGACTTTTCTCGCTCTCTAGCACATAGCTTCCGCTTTTATAATCGAGTACTTCATAGCCATCAGGATGAACGTCAATCCGGTCAATACGTCCTTCGAGCCTTATCTCTGCAATACGCGTGTGCAAAACCGTCTCCGTCGTTTCGATCCGACAACCGGCCTCAAAACGCGCCGCTTCTGTGACGCAAAATGCCTCTAAGCGACGCTGCCACAACAACAGTTGATAGCGCACCAGTGGATTTTCATCCAAGGCACCCGCTATGATCCGATACAGTGCGTTTTTGATCTCTGATGTGTCCGCATAGAAGCGCTTATGCGCATAAAGCTCTTGAAGGATCGCATGAAGCTTCGTGCCGATCTCCCACTCTTGAGGCAATTCTCGCGGTATCTCATGCGCCTCTAGTTTTCGGATGTATCGGTAGTAAAATTGGCGCTTACATGTGAGAAAAGAGCGTAACCCCGACGCTGAGAGCGTATGGGCTTTGAAGTCATAAACGCCCTCGATCGGCACATCGGGTGCGGGTGTTTGCGGATTAGACCCAAAGAGCAACGCGGCATAAGCGGCTTCGTTGACGGCCTTGTCCGCATGCAGGCCCAACTGCATTAAAAAGCGTGACGCCGTTCGCTCCGCACCCTCCACCCAACAGATTGACGCCATGGTGCTGCGGCGCAGTAGCTGATAGTAGTAGTGCTTTTGCAGTGACTCTCGATCATGCAGCGTCGGCAACCCTGCGTGTGCGCGAATCGCACTGGTGATAAAGAGATCTTTTTCGCTGGGCTTGGGAACAAATCCTTCATTAAAATCAACAATAATCACTCCCTCAAAGGAGCAAGCGCGGCTCTCCAATAGACCCATCACCGTAATTTTTCCGCCACCGATATCATCGATACGCTCTTGCGTCAAATGCTGTGTCCACAACTGCCACACCTGACGCATGCTTAAAGTGTTCATCATAGCACCCAGACGCTCAAAGCGGTAGAGCATCATCCCCACTGCCTCCGCTGCAACCTCATGACGCACGGCGCAAGATTTAACCGCTTCGGCAAAATAGTTTGCATCGTATACATCGGCATAACGTGCACGCATCAGCTCTAATAGCCCTCCATCCAAGCGCTCCACTCTGGCTCTGTTTTCGATACTGCTGTTGTCTAAATAAGCGATACATGCAGCTATTTCTTGGCCAAACGGTGTCTCGGAGAGAGAGCTACCCATCGCAAAGTTGAAGTTACCCTCTGTATCAAATCGTCGCAATTGCATGGCAAAGCGCTCGTCGGGAACAATCACGGCTATGCGCTCAGGAGCGATTCCAGCATCCACCATTTTTTGAAGCTCAACCTGCACAAACGCAATTTGCATCAAACGCTCGGAAAAACCCTTACATGTAATGCGGGATGGGTCAAGTCGATCTATGGATGCTTTTGAGAGCAGAGACTTGGATGAAAGGTCAAATTTATATGCCTCTAAAACATGACACTGCGTCCCTAGAGCCTCAAATTTCTCTTGCATTTTTTGATGATACGGCGATACTTCAAACAACAACTCGATACATGTAAGCTCAGAACACAGGCGCAAAAGGCGCAATTCGAAGTTCGTTAAGTACCCTTCAACATGCACCTCAATAGCGTCGTATCGTTTGAGAAATGAGGCATTGATCTCAAAGTGCTCCGGAATAAACAGCGGATCCACCAAGCCCGCTACGACGCAAAGATCACCATAACGCCTTCGAAGCTCCACAAGAATCGCGAGATGCTCTTCATACTCTCCATAGGTATCATGCGATGACAGGGCATCGATGGACACTTCCTCTGCGGCAAGCTCTTCAAAGAATCTGAAAAAATAGTGGCTATTTTGGGTAAATGCGTAGAAGTTTCGCTCTATCTGCAGTGCGCCGAATGCCTCAAAATGGGCTGCTTCGAGCAATAAAAGGGTGCGGCGGTCCATATCAATACGCGCAGCACCATCCACTACGACCACACGTTCGAGAAACTCTCCCATAGTTATAGCAGGGCTGATAAATCCGTCGCTTTGCGACGTTGCGCGTAGACCCTCACGTATGGCACGCGAAGAGGGTAGCACCTGCAATCGCGAAGGTTGCATCACATCAATCAATATTCAAAGATGCCCGTGTTTCGAGTATCAGCCTTGAACTGAAGGTAACGCTTATGCTCCCCAACAGAGATGCCAGCAATAATATTCCAACGCCCCTCTTTGGGTAAAGAGACTGCTTCAAAAGCATACACCCCATCGGCAACTTTGGGCTGTTGTAGGGCAATGTCATGTTTACGTGTATCGGGCCTTGTGATGACAGCCTCAATGGTGGCATTGTTAACAGGTTGACCGGCTTTATCTGTAAGCCGATACTTCAGCACCGTGGAGGTAACAGAGAGAGGCTCTGAAATATAGGCCAAATCATAAAGCTTATCAAACTCAATGCGCTGTTGTATAAAATCATTGACGTTTTTGTCATAAACATGATAATTTTGCAAACTATCGTCGCTTGGCTCGACTGGGTGATCAAGCGACACCACAATGGTTCCGTAAATAAGCCCGATAATCAGCACAAACGAGAGCGCAATCCCATAAGGCCATCGCATAGCTTTGTCTTTTTTCATTGACTTCTCTTTCGTCTGATATATTTTCCGCGTATAAAAAGAAAAAGCGCATAGAGAATAAACCCATAAAAGAAGACGCGCAGGACGTTAAAGACTTCTTTGTTGCTGTTCCCTGGAATACTCTCTAGCTCAACATTTTTTGCATCTGCTATCTGTTCAGCGATATCTGTGTAGCCATTTTGCACTGCCGCTGCAAATTTTTCTGCGGTCGTCGCTTTTTTGGCTTTCATCGTCAAGATAGGCAAAATAGTGCCACTATTGGGAAAAGGGCTCAATATTTGGGATTTGTCAAAAGCTTCATAAAGCTCAATCGGACGCGCCAATATGTCAATTTGCTTGTCATTTTCAGAAAGCATTAAAACCACAGCCGGTTCTGCCAATTCCTGCATAATCACTTTTTCATAATCGACAATCGACATTCCTTCAGGAAGCTCTTTGAGTACTACCGCGTAAAGCCCTATGCCAGTTTTTTCCTGTAGCTCTTTACCGATTTTGTCCAATTCCTGATTGACAGAATCGATAAAAATTACTTCATCTCGATGCATGTGGCCGGCATATAAAATAGAAGAGTAGAGAAGGATGAGGGCCGCCAGCCCTCGTGTGATCTTCAATGAAGCACCTTAACCAATAAAAAGATGGTTAGGTGTAAAAACAGACCAAAGCGTCACAGCTGCACTCACTACAAGTGCAAATGTGATGACAAAATTCATATCAAACTTCATTATGTATCCTTATTTTACGACTTTGTAATGGTTCACATTTTCAGTGCTGATCATCTTGATTTCTTTTGGATTTTCAAGCACATAGTATGTCTCTGAGTTGGCCTGCTGTACATTTAAACCCCAAACGGTCAAAACAGCCAAGATGCCTAGCAACAACGCTGTTGCAATAAGCATCCCCGTAATCCCGTCAAATGCGAAAATACTGCGATTATCCATAGTTATCTCCTATTACTTGCTCAAGCTGGTGACGTAGGCACCGACTGCTTTGATTTGTTGTTCATTTAGAAGATCAAACGCTGGCATAGCCCCGATAGCACCTTTTTTACCGTGTTTGAGCACTGTTGCTACCAACTCGGGATTGAAATCAGCAATGCTAGGCGCAACAAACTCCATGCCTTTGCCATCACTACCATGACACGCAGCACATGTACCTTGGAACACATCTTCTCCAGCACCCTTCATACCGTTGGCGACGTATTTTGATACTGTAGCAATCTCTGCATCAGTAATCAAAGCTCCAGTGTTCATATTGAATAGTCCGTTACGATCAGGCATAGGTGCAGCATAGCCCAAATTGTTAGCACCATTCATGATCGCGTGACGTACACCATTTTCTTCAATACGCTTGTTTAGATTAGCCGCTTTGCCATCAATACCGTCTGCTGCAAGGCCATGACACTGAGAACACTGAACAATAAAGACAGACTCACCCATTTTTACTAATGTTTGCATATCCATATTGGCATGTTTGCCAGCAAATTCGGAATCATGAATGGCTACTTCTTCATTGTACTCACCAATTTGTGAATAAGCGTTGAGCGGATAGCCTACAAGATAGTACCAAACTGCCCAAATCGTTGTGGCAAGAAAGAGCAGAGCCCAACCCATTGGAAGCTCATTTTTATATTCACCGATTCCGTCCCAATTCTCATCTGCCAAGTCACCGCCGGCTTTCTCTTCTTGAATCTGACGTACATACTTAATTGACACGAAGATAGCGATTACAGCCGTTGCCAACGCACCAAGCATCGCCAAAGAACCCATCGTATCGTTTGCGCCAATGTCACCACCGGCCATCATCCATGTAATCCCCATCAAAATGGCGACAAATATGGCTCCACCAATCCACAACTTCATACTATACCTCCTCTTTCTTCGTCTCGTCTTTTTTCGAAACGGTTTCAACCGGCTTATCGGTCAATTCATCGTTCAGAGCGATATTGGCATACTTCTCGTAGTCACGTGTCCCTTTTTTTTCACTGCTGTATAAATGGTAAATGTACCCATAAAGCACCATTACCAAAAAAGCGGTAAAACCGAAATAGGCGTACGCCTGAATCTGTCCAATATCCACCCGATTCCTCGCTTACTTCAGACTGTTCAGGTACGCAATCAGCGCAACAATCTCTGGAATTTTTCCGGATGCAACCATATCTTTGACATCCTGATTTTTCATATCTGCGGCAATCACTTTAGCATCTGCAAGCGCTTCAGCTTTTGCAGCATCAAGAGATGCACCCATCATAACGATCTCAGTAGAACCGTCTTTCATGGGAATAGGTTTGTTATATGGAACATTGAACACTTTGTTCACTGTGACTTGCTCTGCGTATGCCGTATCAACATCTGCTTCGTTCGCAAACATCCAACGGTAAGCAGGCATGATCGAACCTGGTATAACACCAGAGGGATCCCACATATGATTTTCGTGCCAATCCGTTGTACGAACGTTACCGATACGCATCAAATCGGGACCTGTACGCTTAGATCCCCAAAGGAATGGACGGTCATAGGCATATTCACCACTGAGGCTGTAAGTGCCATAGCGATCTGTCTCAGATTTAAACGGACGAATAAGCTGAGAATGGCAAGCATTACAGCTATTTTTAATGTAAACATGGCGACCAGCCAATTCAAGTGTTGAATACGGCTTGGTTCCAATGGTTGGACGAGAAGCTTCCGCAAAGTTAGGAAGAATCTCAACAAGACCTGCAAACGCAATGGTGACAAATACAGCGACCGCAAAAAAGAACGGATGTTTTTCTAGCCAATGAAACATATTATGATCCCTCCTTTTTATGCGCCCATAGGCGAAGTGTTTTGCATTTGTGACTCTTCAACGCGCTTAGCAGCGGTCATAGTCATAAACATATTGTAAGCAAACATGAACACACCGATCAAGTAGAGTGTTCCGCCAACAGCACGAATAGTGTAGTATGGATGCAATACCGTTACCGTGTCGATGAATGAGTAAGCAAGGTTACCAAATTCATCATGGGCACGCCACATCATCCCTTGAGTGATACCCGCAATCCACATAGAGGTGAAGTAGAGTACAACACCAAGAGTTTGGATCCAGAACTGAGTGTTCATCAAAGATTTGGAATAAATTTCACGCTTGAACACACGTGGAGCCATATGGAACAGTGCAGCAAAAATCATAAATGCAACCCATCCAAGAACGCCGTCGTGTACGTGACCTACGATCCAGTCTGTAAAGTGTGCCAAAGCATTGACCGATTTGATCGCTTGGATTGGACCCTCAAGAGTAGAGAACATATAAAACGTAGACGCGAGGACCATGAATTTGATCAGAGGATTGCTCGCAACCTGATTCCACTCACCCTTCATCGTCAAAAGCATGTTGATAGCAGAACCCCAAGAAGGCAGGATCAGTACAACGGAGAAAACAGAACCCATAGTCTGCATCCAGTCTGGAACAGTAGAGTATACAAGGTGGTGCCCGCCCGCCCAAAGATAGACAAACATCAGACCCCAGAATGACAACAATGAAAGTTTGTAAGAATATACTGCCTGACCAGACTCTTTAGGCAAGAAGTAGTAGATCATCGCAACAATCGGTGTCGTAAATACAAACGCGACCGCATTGTGACCAAACCACCACTGCACTAGAGCGTCATTAGTTCCTGAGTACATAGAGACTGAGTGCCATACAGAGCCGACGCCGGCAACGAAATATGTAGGTACTGACATATTGTTGAACAGATAGAGCATCGCTACCGCCAAGAATGCTGCGATGTAATACCAAATAGAGATGTACAGTGATTTTTCACGGCGAATACCGATCAAACCAAAAATACTAACCCCCCACAATACCCATACCACAACGACACCAAGGTCGATCGGCCATTCAAATTCAGCGTACTCTTTTGATTGTGTTAAACCCAGAAGTAGTGAAACTACTACGGCGGCGACCACAATGATATACAGAATAAACTGGAGTTTGCCGATGAACATCAAAAATGGCGATTCAGCCATTGACACTTTTAAGACACGCTGACCGACATAATACCATGTCGCCATAATACCGCTAACCGTAAATCCGTATGCTACTGCATCTGTATGCAACGGTCGAAGACGACTGAAGTTAGTATATTCTGCCAACCCCTCACCAAGCATCAAGTTCACACCCGGAAACGCCAGTTCCCATGCAAGAATTACTCCTACAAGCATACCGACTACACCCAAGACTATTGTCGCGATCATAAACCATTTCGCAACCGTATAGTCATACTCTAATGGACGATTCTCCATATACAGCCTCCTTTAGATTCAAAGCATAAAAGTCTCTCACCAAGACTAATAAACGCCATAATAGTATCAATGACAGCTTTTAAAAAGTCTTAAATTGTTAAGTTTTCTTAACAAAGACGATTTAATCGATAATATTTAAGGATAATTTAAAAATTGTGTGTATATTTGAAACATGAAAGATATTTGACCGCCATATGGCGATCTAAATTTTCTGGTTAATTGGTCTGAAGCAGAGAAAGAAACTCAGAAAAAATATAGCGGCTCTCTTTGGGACCGGGACTTGATTCGGGATGATGCTGCACCGAGAATATCGGGCTATCTTTGTAGCGTAACCCCTCGATGGTGTTATCAAAGAGATTGACGTGGGTCACGTCTGCAATCTCCATGATCGAGTCAGGCACGTTGTAATTGTGGTTTTGGGCAGTGATCTCTACCACGCCGTTAACTAGATTTTTTACGGGATGATTGCCGCCATGATGACCAAACTTAAGTTTATAAGTATCATGACCATGCGAGATAGAGAGGAGTTGATGCCCTAAACAGATACCAAAGATCGGCATCTTGGCGGCAATCAGCTTTCTAATCTGCTCATGCTCTTTCGTCAAAACCAGCGGGTCTCCGGGGCCGTTGGACAAAAAAACTCCGTCAATCTCTCCGGCGCTTTTGCGCTGAATCAGGGTGTCTGCATCAAAGTCGTTGGGAAGCACCTCTACATGTAAGCCCGACTGAGTCAATTCGTTAAGGATGTTGCGCTTGATCCCAAAATCGATTGCAACGATTTTGGCTTTAGGTTGCGGAGCTTCGTTGTAGCAAAACTGTACCGGATCATATACTCCATACTGATGCACATAAGCGCTTTTGGTGCTCACCTCTTGAATATAGTTGATCTCCTCAATGCGCGGTGCTTCATCAAGCATACGCGCAAGGGTTTCGCGGTCGCTGATCGTCGCGGAAGCGATCATCATCATCGAGCCCTCTTTGCGGATCATCTTGGTCAAAAAGCGTGTATCTACATCACATAGCCCCATCACGCCTTGCTCTTTGAGAAAAGCAACCAGAGACGCTTCCGCGCGGAAACTAGAGTAACGTTTCTGATACTGCCGCACGATGATGCCCTTGGCAAAAGCGCCAGCACTCTCCATATCTTGATCATTGACCCCAACATTACCGATCTCAGGCATCGTAAATGTCACGAACTGCCCCGCATATGAAGGATCGGAGATGATCTCCTGATAGCCGCTCATTGAGGTATTAAAAACAATCTCACCGACTGCCGTGATGTCAGCGCCAAAACTCTTCGCTTCAAGTAGCGTGCCATTTTCAAGGTAGATCCATGCCATTACGCCATTCCTCTTCGTGTCAGCTCTTCTTTATAAAGTTTCTCATGCATGATGTCATACTCATCAGTCCCTGGGATCAACTGGCGCTTGTAGGAACGCAACCGCTCCGAAACAGCCTGCTCAATCTCCCCTGTATCAGCAATGTAGCCCGTCATCGAGTCAAAAATGACATTTTTGATACGATTTTCACTAACATCATAATTGATCAGATCCTCTTCGTAGAGTGCATCAAGAATTTGGTGGGCCAAATCGGAATAGCGATCCTCATAGGAGAGGATTACCCCGTACTCCTCCGCCAATTTTTTCTTGATCATAAAGAAGAGCTGGCGTTCATCCGCAAGATAAAAGTCGATCTCCGCTTCGTTGTCAGTAACGATCGAATTGACACGTGCCTCAAGCGCAATCTCTTTTTTGACGCTTTTTTCGATGATTTTCTGAGCTTCCGCAGCCACGCGCTCCAAGCCCGAAGTCATCATCACCATGCCGCTTTTATTGAGATCGACCGCAACTTTGCTGGCGAGATGTGGGACATGATTCAAAGTAATTTTCATCGGCTCCGCTCTGGTCTGAATTTTGGTGCATTTTACCCATTTAAAGGTAAAAAACTCTTTACATGTAACCCGTCACTCAGGCAATGTGCCCAGTCTTTTTGTCAATTCTGAAGCTTTTTCAGGGGACATTTTAGAAAGAATTTGTCCAATGGTCTTTGGCTTAAGCGTAGCCATCACCTTAGTCGCCTCCTCGACCTCCATCTGCTCTAGAATTTGCGCTGCCGAAGCCGCTTTCATCTTAGCAAAGGTCTCGCCTATCTGATCCGTTTTGAGTGTTTTCATTTCTGCAAGCAACGCTTCGTTTTTTTCTACCATCTCCTTGATTTGGCCCTCTTTGGTCGTAATCTCACCAAGAGCTTTGGAGACATTCGCTTCATGCTCTTCTAAGCGCTTTTCTCTTTTTTGCAGTAGATCGTCACTTGCTATTTTGAGCGCTTCAAGGGCTTGACGCTGTTCATCGATTCGCTCAAGCTCCACCAACAGTTCAGCTTTACGCTCCTGAAAAATCTTGTTGCACTCAAAAAGGTTTTCGCTGGTTTCAATCGCTTGCAACCAAACAGATACCAAAAGCACCCATACCAACGCCTTCAAGTGTGCGCCTTTCGGTATATGTATGCATCTATGGCACGTGCATCAAGCTCTTTTTGTTCATTGCGCCGTGCGCGAAGCATCAACGCTTCGAGCTCCCGCGCTTCTAAGTATTTGAATTTTTCGTAGGTTTGGAGATGCGTTTGGAGGAGTATTGTGGCCTGAGCTACTTCTGACTCGGCACGGATGAGATGTAGACGCAACACTTTAATGCGTTGTCTTGTGATGGATAAAAGTTCGCGTTGCTGCAACAGTTGCGCCATCGTTCCACCGCTAAGTTGCGCTGTTTGATGAAGCTCTAATAGCACCGCTTCTAAGTTACGCTGCGCCTCTTGGCGGCGCACATTAGCCTCAGCAAGACGCCGCTCACTGGTATCGAAAAGATTTTTTTTAATCTTGACCAGCGGCGTATAGCGCGTCTTCATGACTCTCCCTACATGATGATGGTGTCATTGCGATCCGGTGAAGTGGATATGATACCCACTTTCGTCTGCGTGATGGCTTCAATAGCGCGGATATACGCCTGCGCCTCTTTGGGCAGCGCGTCAAACGTGCGTGCACCTTTGGAAGCATCCCAACCCTTAAAGGTCTCATAAATCGGTGTCACAGCCTCTAAGTCAGAAGGGACATAGTCGATCTGTTTTCCTTCAAACGCATAGGCGACACACACTTTGATCTCCTCAAAGCCATCAAGCACGTCGAGCTTCATCAGTGCCAACTCATCGCAGCCGTTGAGTCTGCTGGCGTAGCGACAGGCGACGGCATCAAACCAGCCGCAACGGCGTGGTCGCCCAGTAGTAGTGCCAAATTCATGCCCCTGTGTACGCATACGCGCACCCTCTTCACCTAGATCTTCACTTGGAAAAGGGCCGTTCCCGACGCGGGTGCAGTACGCCTTGACGATGCCTGTCACCTTGCCTACATCTTTGGGGTTAAGACCCAAGCCGCTGCACCCCCCGGCACTCAC
>DZBC01000192.1 GCA_022729835.1 Sulfuricurvum sp.
GGCTCGTTGGAGAGGTAGCCGACGTAGGCGTCGCTCTTGCCCTCAATAAGGTGGGCGTGGTTCGTGCGGTCTTTGATACGCTGGTACTCCGGCCGCAGACCCAGCGATCTAAAAAGTGCCAAAATACCGAAGCCGTCGGCATCTTTTTTATAAAAGGTGATCTGCTTGCCGTCGAGTTTGTAGGGGCTATCCAGACCGCTTTGTTTGAGCGTGATGATGATGTTGCCCGCATGCTGGAAAATGGGTGCGATGATGGAGACGGGTTCGCTTTTGGCCCGATAGAGTAGTAAGACCGAATCGGCGACGCCGTAGTGCGCCTCGCCGCGGATCACCTGCTCGATGTTGTCGGTTTTGAGGTCGCGCTCGCGGATCTCTACCTCTAGCCCTTCATCGGCATAAAAGCCCTGCTCCAGCGCGGCGTAGTAGCCCGCGAATTGAAACTGGTGTAGCCACTTGAGTTGTAAAACAACCTTCTCTTGCGCATCAAGCAGTGTGGCGAGCAGATAGAGGCCAAAGAGGATTCGGATCAAACGGCAACCTTTGCGCGATAAAGCGGTTATTGTACGCTCTAAAGCCTAAAATCGGGGTAAATAGTTACTTTGGCGTTACTCAGAAGTTACCGCTATCGCCGCATACTGAGGCTCGAGTAAGCCTTCGTGCTTGCTACACCAACCAAGGAGTACACGATGAACGTCAATACCTCCTATCAAAGTTACGCCGCTTACAGCCAAATGCCGATGCAACGGCGCGAGAGCGATTTTGAAACGATGGTAGCGGATCTGATGGAGACGCTTGATACCGATGCAGACGGTGCCGTAAGCCAGACCGAGTTTACCGCTGGGGCCGAAGTGAGCGGGATGCAAAGCAGCGATATCGAATCTGCATTCAGTGCGATGGACGGCAGCGGCGATTTGAGCCTAAGTTCACAAGAGCTGCTATCTGCTCTGCAAAATGCCAGACCTTCTCAAGAGTCACAGATGATGCCGCCTCCACCGCCTCCGCCACCGCGCCAAGAGGAGTCCGAGCAAAGCAGCGAGGAGCTCTTTAGCGCGCTCGATACCGATTCAGACGGCGTGATCAGCCAAAGTGAATTTGCCGTCTTGTTTGAGACACAAAGTAGTGCTGCGACCTCAGAGGAAGCGAGTGCCCAAAGCGACACCGCCGATGAGTCTGCCACGCTGCAATCCCGCCTTTTAGAGCGCCTGCTCTCCTACTATGCCAGCGCCAATACCACCACTTCTACCCTTAGCCTCAGCGCCTAAGACATGCCCCTTGTGGGCATGCCTTAGGGTTGGATCCTTACATGTAAGGCATTACATCTGCGTTCGTGTGATCTCTTTGTAGGCACTGAGGGCCTTGTTGCGGACTTCGAGCATTAGCTTCATACTGGTTTCGGCTTTGTTGATGGCCAGCGCGGCTTGGTGGAGGTCTTTGACATGGCCGGTGGCGAGGTCGCTAAGCGCCTCTTCGCCCTTTACCTGCATCTTGTTGACGTCTTGCATGGCGGCTTTGAGCTTTTGGGCGAAACCGTCTACGCCAACGGCGGGCGTTTGGGTGGCCGAGAGTGCTTCGGTGCCGCTAAGCAGCGAGAGTTTGTCGATGGTGGACATGGCTCTTATCCTTATTGAAACAGCGTGATGGCGCTGTTGACGATGGTCTTGGCGCTTTCAAACGCCGCGACGTTGGCCTGATAGGCTCTGGTCGCTTCTACCAAATCGGCCATTTCGATGACCGGATTAATGTTGGGGTAGGCGACGTATCCGTTGGCATCCGCGTCGGGATGGCTGGGGTCGTATTTCATCTTGGGCGCGCGGTCGTCGCGCACGATCTTATCGACAACGACGCTCATTATAGCAGGATCGGCTTTGCGTCCTTCATGTCCTTCGCGCAGAGGATCGGAGTAGCCCATGGCGTCGGTATCTTCGGCGATGGCGCGGTTGAACACCTCATTGAAATCGATCGCCTTAAAGACCACCTCTTGGCGGCGGTAGGGGCCGCCTTCGTCGGTGCGGGTGGTTTGTGCGTTGGCAATGTTGGCGCTGATGGTGTTGACGCGAACGCGCTGCGCCGAGAGGCCGTAACCGCTGATATCGAAACTGCTGAGAAAGCTCATAATCGGTGTTCCTTATGAAGTTTTGGCGGAGGCTTCGAGCATCGCGGTAAAGATACCGCTTTGGCGTTTGCGCGCGCTGATAAGCGCTCCGTACATGGTAGAGTTTTTACTCAGCTCCGAGGTCTCTACGTCCAGATCGACGCTGTTACCGTCGTTGCGCGCACCGTGTCCGTCGCGGAAAAAGAGCGTCGCTTGCGTATCGCCGCCTTGATTGGCGGGGGTGAGATGGGCTGTGTCGGTCTGCGCCATCGCTAGGGTAGAGGCGTCATTGAGTCCAAATGATTCGTTACGTTTTTGGATCAGCAACTGCTGAAAATCGACGTCGCGCGGGCGGTAGTAGGGGGTATCGACGTTGGCAATGTTACCGGCGATAAGGTCTTGACGCATGGCGCGGTAATCCGGCGCGGCATCGACAACGGCAAAAGCGCGTGAGGTCGTGATCATGGCAAGGCTCCTTCAAAATATTGTCAAGATCAAGCAAAAGACGTTCCACAACACCATCAAGAGCCTTTTAGAGCCGAAGCGCTACAATGGCGCATTCCTTACATGTAAGAGCAGATGGCCAATGATCGATCGTTCGCTTTTTTATACCGTGACCTTTTTGATCGCCTTTGGCGTGGTCATGTCCTATTCACTCTCCTCTTACACCGTCATCTTTTTTGAATACAGTGAGTTTCATTTCGCCATTCGGCAGGCGATTTTTGCCTTTGGATCCATCATGATTATTTGGACGTTGTCACAGCTTGATCCTGATATCTGGCTGCACCGTATCGGCATGACCCTCTTTTTTACGGGTCTATTTTTGATGATCGTGATGCCTTTTTTACCTTCGTCGCTTGTCTCTGAAGTGGGCGGCGCGGCGCGTTGGATCAAGATTGCCGGGTTCTCTTTGGCACCGGTGGAGTTTTTCAAGATCGGATTTGTCTACTTTTTGGCGTGGAGTTTTGCGCGTAAGCTAGGCCATCACGACAACATGGGGATCAAGGCGGAATTTTTGCGCTTTATCCCCTATGCGGTGATTTTTGTGGTTGTCATGGCGCTGATCGCATTTATCCAAAAAGATCTGGGGCAGGTGGTGGTGCTGGGGTTGACGCTTGCATTTTTGATCTTTTTTGCGGGGAGTAGTTTTAAGTTTTTTTTGAGCTTGATTGGGGCTTCGCTGCTCTTTTTTATCTTTTTTATCTTCACGGCGGAACACCGTGTGGCGCGGATCAAGTCGTGGTGGGCGCTGGCACAGCAAAATGTGCTCACTATTTTTCCCGAATCGATTGCCCGCCACCTGCGTATCGAAGCGATAGATGAGCCTTATCAAATTAGCCACTCGCTCAATGCGATTCACAACGGCGGACTCTTTGGCGCGGGTCTGGGATCGGGTACCTTCAAGCTGGGTTTTTTGAGCGAAGTACACACCGACTTCGTGCTCGCAGGGATCGCGGAAGAGCTCGGATTCGTGGGGGTGAGCGCAGTGACGCTGCTCTTTATTTTTATGATGCACCGCATCTTCCGCATCGCCAACCGTTCACCCAGCGGAGTGCATTTTCTCTTTGCGCTGGGAATCGGCTTACTTATTGTGTTTGCTTTTATGATCAACGCCTACGGTATCAGCGGCCTGACGCCCATCAAGGGGATCTCTGTGCCGTTTCTGAGCTACGGCGGTTCGGCCATGCTGGGTGCCTCTGTCGGCATCGGAATGGTGCTGATGGTGTCGAAAAAAATGGAGCGTAAACGATGACGATTCTGATCACAGGAGGCGGTACGGGCGGACATCTGGCCATTGCCCGCGCCCTCAAAGAGGCGGCGCTGCGCCATGGGTGCGCGGTGGTGTATGTGGGGTCACGCTCGGGGCAGGATCGCGCTTGGTTTGAGCATGATGAAGGCTTTCGAAGTTGCTATTTTCTGAGTACGACCGGAGTGGTCAACAAGCGCGGGCTTTCAAAGCTCGGTGCTTTATGGGCAGCGCTCAAGGCTTTTTTTGAGGTGATGGGCAT
>DZBC01000019.1 GCA_022729835.1 Sulfuricurvum sp.
GAACCTGCGGAAGTTCCAGTGACAATGTCGGCGCGCACACCCGCCTCTTCGAGCGCTTTGATCACACCTAGATGTACAAATCCCCGCACCCCACCGCCGCCAAAAGCGATGGCGATACGCGGCACAGTCGATGGCTCAAGCGCTACAATCTGATCGTGTGAGACGATCCGCAAGTCGTCATAGCGGTTTTTTTCGATGCAACCACCCAGCCCAAAGAGCAGAAGCAAAAGCGTACATGTAAGCCGTATCATTTACTGCGCATGCTCCTGCCAGCCGCCGCCTAGCGCCATATACAAGGCAACCTGATGGGTCAGCAGCGCGGCATGAAGATCGATCAGCCCAGCACGTGATAAGAGCAAACCCCGCTTGGCATCAAGCACGCCCAGATAGTCGCTATAGCCGCTTTCAAAGCGCTTTTGCGCAACGTCAAGCACCCGCTCAAACGCCTCTTTTTCATGGGTTTGCGCACTAATCTGTGCACGTGTGTGTTCGATGTTTTTGAGTGCGTCGTAGACCTCTTTGAAGGCTCTTTTAATGCTTTTGACATACTCGATTTTGGCGATCTCCTGCTGCACTTCGCTTCGTTCTACATTGCTACTCACCCGTCCAAAGTCGAGCAGCGGAATCGAAAAGCTTGGCCCAAATCCCCACGTCTGCGCCGATCCGCTCATCAGCTTCTCTAGCTCAAGACTCTGATACCCAAGCGAACCCGTTAGTGAAAACGAAGGAAAATAGTCCGCCTTGGCGACGCCGATGAGCGCATTAGCCGCATGTAAACGCTCCAGCGCGGCGCGGATATCGGGGCGGCGCTCCAGCAGCGTCGAATCAATCCCTTCTGGAATCTTGAGTGCTTGCGGCATGGACAAAGAGGCATCGATGCCCCCCTCAAACAGCGCCTTTGGATCGCGCCCCAGCGCAAAAACAAGCGCACTCTCACCTAACGTTTGCGCCGCTTTAAGCTCCAAGAGCATTACGCCGGCATTGGCATAAAGCGCCTGCGCCTGCGCCACCATCACCTCATCAATGAGGCCGTGGCGAAATTCACGTTGTCGGTATTCGTAGCTCTCGCGGTAGGCTTCGCGGGTCGCTTCGAGCAGCGCCACCTTTTGCGCCAACGCCACCTGCTTGACGTACAGCTCCGCCACACCGCCGATGAGGCTAAGGCGCAGCGCCTCTTTGTCCGCTTCGCTGGCCATGAGCTGCGCCCACGCAGCCGATTCGGTGTTTTGGTACTTGCCCCAAAAATCAAACTCATAACCAATGGTCGCAGAGAGCCCGAAACTGTTGTAAATAAACCCTTGAAACGGCGAAAGACTCTCCCTGCTTAAACGCTGCCGATAAGCCGAAGCCCCCGCCGTTACGGTCGGGTAGCGATCCGCGCCCGATAGCCGCAATGACGCTTTGGAGAGCGAGACATTGGCCATCGCCAGCTTCAAATCATCACTTTGCAAGAGCGCCTCTTCGATCAAGGCCTCAAGGCGTGTATCACCAAAGCCCTTCCACCATGTGGCGGAGATATCCGAAGCGCCGGCGTGACTCGAAGATTCGGGTAGTGCTGGTTGGGGCGTCTGCAGCTTAGGCGCCATAGAGCAGCCCCCCAGCCACAGCACCGCCACCAGCGATAACATCAATTTAGTGCGCATCGGAGGCTCCTTGCTTGGTCAATGACATCTTCATTTTCATAATGAGATAGTAAAAGAGCGGAATAAAAAAGACTGCAACCACCGTGAGCACCACCATGCCGCTCACCACCGTCGTACCGATGATATGGCGGCTGTTGGCCCCCGCTCCGGTGCTGATCGCCAGTGGAAGCGTGCCGCCGATAAAGGCCAAAGAGGTCATCACAATCGGACGAAAACGAATCAGCGCCCCTTCAATGGTAGCGGTGTAGATATCCTTGCCCTCGCGTAGCTTTTGCTGCGCAAACTCGACGATCAGGATCGCGTTTTTGGCCGCCAGTCCCACCAGTGTCACCAGCCCTATCTGAAAGTATATGTCGTTTTCCAGCCCCCGCAGCATCACCCCTAGTGCCGCACCCAACAGCGCAAAAGGTACTGTCATCAGTACCGCAAAAGGGATCGTCCAGCTCTCATAAAGCGCCGCGAGCACCAAAAAGGTGAAGATGAGCGCATAGACAAAGGTGTAGTTGCCCTGCTGTGCGACCTTTTGCTCCTGATACGATGTGCCCGCCCACGAGAGGGTAAAGCCCTCGGGTAGCACCTCTTTGGCCACTTCGGAAATGGCGCGCATCGCATCGCTAGAGCTATAACCCGGAGCATTTTGCCCCGAAACCTGCGCGGCATTGAACATGTTGAAGCGCTGTATGACGCTAGGCGCCACCACCCGCTCGACACGAATCAGCTCGCTAAGCGGAACCATGCCGCCGTGATCGGCACGTACGAAGATGTTTCGATAATCATCCAAGTCGTCTCGAAAACGCGCATCGACCTGTACATTGACGTGATAAACGCGACCGTATCGGTCAAAGTCGTTGACATAACCTGTTCCAAAAGTCGCACCCAAAGTGGTATAAATCTGATCGATCCCTATACCGTATGCCTTGGCTTTCTCTCGGTCAATATGCAGCCGCATTTGCGGCACATTGGCGTTGTAGGTGGTGCGTACCATCTGCAGTTCTGGGCGAGCGTTCGCCTTTTCGATCAGTTGCGCCACAGCGCCTGAGAGCTTCAGCGGATCGTCACCGCTACGGTCTTGCACATACATCTCAAACCCACCCGTAGCGCTCATCCCCATAATGGGCGGCGGATTGACGGCAATAACCATCGCCTCCTTGTTTTGAGAAAAGGCACCCATCAACTGCCCGGCAATCGCCATCGAGCTTTGGGATGGAGCCGGGCGCAGCGACCACTCCTTGAGGTGCGCAAAACCCATTGCCGCGTCCGTTTTAAACGCAAAGGTAGCCAGATCAATCCCCGACATTGTGCCGAAGTGCTTGGTATCGGGATGGTTTAGGATCGTTTGTGTAACCCCACGCTGCACCTCCAAAGTACGCTCTAAAGACGCGCCGGGCATCAGATAGCTTAGCAGCATCAACACCCCTTTGTCTTCACTAGGCACCAAGCCTTTGGGGAGTTGGCCCACACTCCACAGCGCCGAAGCACTGATCGCCAAAAAGAGCAGTACGCTCACAAAAGCAAAGCGCAACACCCGCTTCACTCCGCCGCCAAATCCTCGGGTGAGCCAATCAAAAAAGACGTTGAACTGCCGCACCAACCAAAAGGGTTTGCTCTCGTGCTGGCGCAAAAATACACGGCAGAGCGCCGGCGTGAGGGTAAGTGCCACAAAGCCGGAAATGACCATCGAAATAACAATCGTCATCGCAAACTGCTGATACATCAAGCCGCTAAAACCTCCCACCAGCGCCGTAGGAATGAAGACCGCCGATAGCACCAGCACGATGGCAATCACAGGCCCCGTAATCTCACGCATCGCCTCTATCGTGGCATCACGCACGCTCATATGCGGTTTGAGCCGCAAGATACGCTCGACATTTTCGATGACAACAATCGCATCGTCTACCACCAGCCCGATCGCCAGAATCAGCGCGAAGAGAGTCAGCAGATTGATCGAAAATCCCGCGATATAAAGTCCTGCAAAAGCACCCAGCAACGAGACGGGAATCGCCAACACCGGAATGATGGTGGCACGCACATTGCCCAAAAAGAGATAGATGATAACAATGACCAGCACAATCGCTTCGGCCAGAGTCTTGAGCACCTCGTTGATCGAAGCGCGGACAAATTTGGTCGTTTCAAAAAGGGTATGCAACCGCATATCTTCGGGAAAACGCTCCTGCGCCTCTTCTAGCACGCGATCAAGCGCATCGGAGACCTCCAGCGCATTGGCGCCGGGTGCGAGAAAGATCCCCGAAACCGCCATCGGCTCACCGTTGTACATGGCGCTAAGCATATAGCGCTCAGAGCCGATCTCGACAGCGGCGATCTCCTTGAGTCGAAGCGCTGAACCGTCGGGGTTGGAGCGCACGATGATCTGACCGAACTCCTGCGGATCTTTAAGCCGACCCTCTGTGAGCACCGTGTAGGTGAACACCTGCTTCTGCGCCACCGGATCGCTACCGATCTGCCCCGCACCCATCTGTAGGTTTTGGCTCTCGATGGCGCGTACCACCTCTTCCACGCTCAGATCATATCCGGCGAGTTTGATCGGATCGATCCAGACGCGCATCGCATACTCTTTGCTTCCAAAGACGATCGCATCGCCCACGCCGGGAATCCGTTTGATATCATCAAGCAGATTGATCAGCACATAGTTGTTAAGCCACAGCGCGTCGTGTTTTTCCCCCTCAGAGGTAAAACCAAGCACCCGCAGCATATCAGGCGAGCGCTCGCGGATGCTCACCCCTTGGCGGCGCACCGCTTCGGGCAGTTTGCTCAGCGCCACCTGCACGCGGTTGCTCACGTCTACATTGGCCTCAGAAGGCGTCGTGCCGGTTTCAAAGAAGATACTCATGTTGAGCACCCCACTGGGTGAAGCGGTAGAGCTCATGTAGATCATGTTTTTTGCACCGTTGATCGCATCTTCAAGCGGCGCGGCGACGGTTTTGGAAAGGGTGTCGGCATCGGCGCCGGGGTAGATCGCCTGTACGGTGATCTGTGGCGGAACGACGCGCGGATACTCTTGCACCGGCAGAGCTCTAATCGCCATCAACCCTGCCATGACGATCACAATGGAGAGCACCGAAGCAAAAATCGGTCGGTCGATAAAGAATTTGGACAACATAATCACTCCGCCTTGGCGTTGATCACGTGGTCAACTTCGACCGGTGCGCCGGGTTTAAGCCTAAAAAAGTTGTTGACGATGACGCGATCTCCCTCGCGCAGCGGCCCTTTGACAATGTAAAACTCGCCCTCACTCTCGCCCAGCGTAACAGGACGCACCCCCACCTTGCCCTCTTCGACAATAAAGACGATGGTACCTTGAGGATTTTGCAGTACCGCTTTTTGCGGTACCATTAAGATATCTTTGCGGGCGGGCGCATCAAGGGTGATTCGCCCGAAACTACCGCTGAGCATCCGCCTATCCGCATTGGCAAAAGTGGCACGCGCCTGAGCCGAAGCAGTTTTGGGATCGATCACCGATGAGAGAAAATCAACCTCGCCCTCGAGCGTATCCATCCCTACATGTAAGGTTGCCTTGAGCTTAGTAGCGCTGCCTAGCTTGCTCATATCGCTTTGGGGAATCGAGAAAGCGGCATCAATAGGATCGTTCTGAGCGATCTCGATGAGCGCTGTACCCGAAGTGACCAAGTTGCCCGTATCCACCAATTTGCCCAGTGTGACGCCTGAGATAGGAGCGCGTACTTCGGTGTAGTCCAGATCGATTTTTGCAGTCAAGAGACGTGCCTGAGCCGATGTAAGCTCTGCTTGAGCCCGCTCAAACTGCGCAAGCACCGCATCATTTTCGCGCTGACTGATCGCCTTGTCGTCATAGAGTTTTTCAACCCGCGTCCATTCGCGCTGCGCGTTGTCACGCACAGCTTGAGCCACTGCTACGTTGGCTTCAGCTTCACGGACTTTGGCGGCGTAGAGATCAGGCTCAATACGATAGAGCAAATCGCCCGCTTTGACGGGTGCACCTTCACTAAAGTGCTGTGAGCGTAAAACCCCCTCAACACGCGCGACAACGCTGGCAAAGCGCTTGGGCTGAGTCTTGGCAGGATACTCCAGACTGAGCGGCAATTCAGAAACTCGGCGCACCTCGTACACATCGGCCTTGGGTGTGGGCATCTGGGGCATCGGCGCCGCAAAAGTGAGCGTCTGCAACAGCAGTGCAACGAGAGGAATCATGGATGGTTTCATTGGTCGTTCTCCTTGGTGGGTTGTATGGCGATACCGCCGTAGTAAATCTCGAAAAAGTGCAGCAAACGCGCATCGCTAAGCGCGTCGGGAAACTGGTACATGTAAAAGGTGCAGTGCTGGACATTGGCAACGTAATGTGAGAGCACAAACTCCAAATGGTCATTTTTGAGCAGACCCGAAATAATGGCCGCGCGAAAGAGCTCGATAAAAGGCTCAAAATCCTGATAGAGCAGCTCTTTGGTACGCGCATCGATCAGGTGCGAGTCGCAGTACTGACGCATAAAGATAAACTCGTCATAGTGGCCCAAAAACCACCGCACATCGACGCACCACAGCCGCAAGAGCTGCGTGCAAAAATCGAGCGCGGCGTCTAGCTCATGGCGCAGCACCTCGCGCAAACGCCGTTTGACGTAGATGTAAAGCTCGTTGATAAGCGCCTCTTTGGACGCGAAGTGGTGAAAGAGCGTACCCGTCGCCACCCCCGAGAGCTTGGCAATACGCGACGTCGGCGTCGCGTGAAAACCCGCTTCGCTAAAGAGCCGCATCGCGGTATGCAAAATATGATCACGTGTCGATAATGAAGACAGCAGACACCTCCCGACTGATTGGTCGGTTGGATTGTAGGGCGTCAAAGCTTAGGGGGTGCTTTGGGGTTACATGTAAGGTTGGAGTGATTCCATCGCAATTATGAGCATAAATACAGCAGAGAAAAAATAACAAATATACTCGTCACTCTATTATATTAATTTCACTTTTCTTTCATACATCACACATCAGCAAGTCCAAATTCAGCAAACACTCTTTACAATAGCCAATCACAACACTGTTCAAAGCAAAACAGCTCAATATGACAACAGCTTTGTTGTAGATAGGTCAATTTGTTCTCGGAGAAATATATGGGTTATTTACTTCTTTGGTTATTTTTTGGACTTGTTTCAGCGATAGTTGCCGGCAACAAGAATAGATCATCAGGGCTATGGTTTCTACTTGGAGTCTTATTTGGGCCCTTTGCTTTTATAGTCGTTTTGGTCTTATCAAAGATAGAAAACAAAGAAGATTCTGTTCAATCAAAGCCCGTCTCTAAACAATTGAGAGGATCATACTACTATGAAATCAAAGTAAAGTCGATATTCAATGAGTGGGACAAAGTTAAAAAAGAAATTTTTGCCGTATTAGGTGGAAAATATAAAATCAAACAGAACGATTCAGATCGTCTAGAGCTGATGTTGGATGATGACAGTTTTATTGAAATGACAAAAGATAGCAGAGAAGATGGTGAATATATTATCGTCAAATCCACTAATTCTGGAAATATCAACTTTTCATCTTTCGGTGATGCTCTTATTATAGATAAATGCATTGATTCTATCGAAAAACCAAGAAAAGAAGAATCGAATATCTCAATTGCTGATGAACTCAAAAAGCTCAACGATCTAAAAGAGCAAGGTATCTTAACAGAAGAAGAATTTTTCACTCAGAAAATCAAGCTCTTGTCTTGACTTGCTTTCTCAATACTATTCATAGATTTTAATAACTTAATTATTTAGTTGTTGATGTATTTTCCACAACTATTCATCTAACCCTCACATGTAATCAAATCAACCGCCGCCCATCCCAAGCACGACGCCGACTTGTTTGTCTGCTTGCCGCATCTCATCCTCGCTCAACACTTCAGGCGTAATCATGCGCAACGGCAATATGATCTTAGCAAGCTCTTTGACCTTACATGTAAGAATGTCGCATCCACACGCTACGGAGACGGCGATGAAGCATCTGTATGAAATTATGGTGACAGTGTATATATTTAATCAATCATCCAACCTTTACATGTAAACCCCCGCGCTCAAATCAACCGGCACCCATCCCAAGCACGATGCCGCTTTGATAGATCAGTACGGGGCGAAGCTTGCCCACTTCGTTGCCTTTTTTGGGGTTTAAATGCGCCAACATCGTTTAAACATGCTTCAAACCGTAGTTTGCCGCCTGTTCAAACGCATGGCTTACATGTAAAGCCTCCTCTCTAACTTTTAACGATGCAATTTCGATCTACGGCCTCAGTTGCTTTTTGGGCTCGAACTAGAAAATGCGCTCTATGCTGTGACCGGCGCGTGTGTTTTCACGCAGACGCAAACGAAAACCACTGCCCACAGGCTGGGTAACGGTGCGGGTAGGAGCAGCAAATGTACCAGCCTTGCTGACATACTGAGACTCGACAGCGTAATCCACTTCGGCTTCCAGAGGAATAATATTATCTCCGCTCGCATCAATGGCAAAAAGGCTGATGGTATCCACGCTATCTATAAAAAGGCCGATAGAGACGCCAAGGGGAACGGTGCCCAAGAGAATCGTGTGAATAGCGCCCTCTTGAGCATCAAAGTCGTCAAAATAGACTTGCAAAATAGGCATAGAAGTTTCACTTGCAGTGTGTTCAAAGAGCATAAAACGTCCACCGGGATGAAACGCAGTGGCAAGCGCATCATTTTGATCGATCACAATATCGCCAAACATTAGCGCACTTTTATAGCCTAAAGCGTTGGTCTGCATTGAAAGAGAGACGGTACTGGCACCCGCGCTTTTGCTTGAGAGCGCACCGGCAGCGGCAATCACGATCTCTTCAAAATATTGGTTAAATTCAGCTTCCGAGGTGATGGCCGCAAGGTTACTCACATTGGAGGGTACGGGAATTTTATAGATAGAAGGCATGCCATCAAGACGCTTGATCTCTACCGCTCCATCAATTTCAGAGACATAAGCTTGGGCATCAAAGTCATAACCGACCACCTCGTTTTGCGCATTGGCGATGCCGACACGCACCTCTTCGGCTTCACCGCTGAGGTCAATAGTGAGCATATTGTCGGTCGTATCGTCTTCAATGGCAACATACTGCGTGAGGCTTAGCGCAATGCCGCAAAAGGGGTTTATACTTCCTTGACCCCGGTAATTGTCGCTGCCCTCGGCATCTTGGCTGGTCTTGCCCTCTCCGTAGTACCATGAGCCGTTGGAGAGGTCGATATCAAACACAAGCTGATCGTTTCCGGGGTAGTTGTTGTCGTACACATAGATTTTGGCACGATCTCCCTCTTCGACCACTTTGTACGGCGTAACGGCATGACCGCCATTACCGGTAATGTCATAAAACGCCAAAACCGCAACCGGATCGTTGCTGGCAAAACTCTCTTGAATGTGCCGGTATTGCGTCAAAGTATCGCTTTGCATACAGGCTTCAAGATATTCTTGCACCTGCGGAGTGGATTGATTGGTGAATTTCATGGCAATAAAATTGGCAACGTCACTTTTTGCCAGATCATAAGTCTGGTCGGCATCGGCGTTGAAATCGGAAGGCTTGGATTTGCCCTCAAAGCTATAGCCGCCGTGGTGCAACATGGAAGCCGCCACCGCAAAACCGTAACACTGACCCTCTTTTTGCCCGTCAATTTCTTGACGCTTTCGGTAAGTGCCCAAAGCCGTGAGACTACAGCTACCGGCATCTTGGTTGTAGCAGACGTTTTGCGCACCATAGAGCGTGGCAATGTCATTATCGTCAATATCTTGCTCTTCGATGTCGCCGTAGTTCGCAAAGCTAAAACCGTCTGGATTAGGCTTGAATCCATTGGTGGCAACACTTTGGGTGTCCAAGGAGGATTCAGTGCTACCCTCACCACCTCCGTCACAGCCCGCAGACAATAGCAGCGCTACCGCTGCGGCAAAAAGACTCAAGGTAATTTTAGTGTTCATCTTCACTCCTTAGAAAAATTAATGGGAAACATCATAGCGTAGATTGGCAGGAGAATAGGGAGAAGATGTTTGTCCGCACTTGCTGCATCTAGCCATCGTTCAGGACTGTGAGCACTTCTGGAGTATCCTCTCCTGAAGTGGACGTTTTCTCACTTCCAAGCGCCAAGCTTAGCAAGCTCTTTGGGCTTACATGTAAGAATATCGCATCCTAATTCTACGGAGACGGCGATGAAGCATCTGTATGAAAAACTCGAACTCTTTTACCTTGGCAAAGCGGCGGCTACGGGTGAGCTGACCTTGCTCAAAAACAGCGATTTCACGACCCACGCGGCCATCATCGGTATGACGGGCAGCGGCAAGACGGGGCTGGGGATCGCCCTGATCGAAGAGGCGATGCTCGATAACATCCCCACGCTCATCATCGATCCCAAAGGCGACATGGGCAACCTCTGCTATCGCAGCGCCGCTTTTGATGCGGCCGATTTTGTGCCGTGGGTTGGCGAAGAGAGGGCTGAAACCACCGCGCAGAGCTGGAAAAAAGGGATAGAGTCGTGGCATCAAGACAGCGAACGCGCCGCGCGTCTGAAGCAGGTCGATGTGACCCTCTACACCCCCGGCAGCAATGCCGGGGTTAGCATCGATATCCTCAGCACCCTGCGCGCGCCCGATGCCGACTTGATGCAAGAAGCCGATCTCTACGCTTCGGTCCTCAGTAGCACGGTTGCCTCCTTGCTCTCGTTGGTGGGCGAAGAGTCCGACGCCCATGCCAAGAGCTTCGGTTTTCTCAGCGCCCTGATCGATCATCTGTGGCGGCATGGGGGGTCGTTTGATTTTGCGCACCTCATCGGCGCGATTTTGCTGCCGCCTTTTGAACGTGTGGGGGTGCTCTCGCTGGATCAGTTTTTCAACCAAAACGAACGCACACGTCTGGCCAACCGCTTCAACAGCCTCATCGCCTCACCCGCCTTTGGCGCGTGGCTAAAGGGCGCATCACTCGACTTCGACACCCTATTTTTCGATACAAAAGGCAATGCCCGCTGCGCCGTTTTCAACATCGCCCATCTTGGCGATGGGGAGCGGATGTTCTTCGTCACCTTACTGCTAGAGCGCTTCATCGGCTGGATGCGGGCCCAAAGCGGCAGCGAACGCTTACGCGCCATGCTCTATATGGATGAGATCTACGGCTACTTTCCCCCCAGCGCCAACCCACCCTCCAAAACCCCGATGCTCACCCTGCTCAAGCAGGCCCGCGCCTTTGGCGTGGGGATCGTCCTCTCCACCCAAAACCCTGTCGATCTGGACTACAAAGGACTCTCCAACATCGGCACTTGGTTTATCGGCAGGCTACAAACCCCTCAAGATATTGACCGCATCATCGAAGGTCTGCGCGGCAAAATGGACGAGGATGAAGACGCGCAGGCGTTGCGCCAAAAGCTCAGCACCCTTGAAAAGCGCCACTTCATCCTCAAAAGTGTGCACCGTCCATCCCTTGAACTGTTTGAAACACGGTGGGTACTGAGCTATCTCAAAGGGCCGCTCACCCGCGAAGAGATCCGCACCCTCACCCCACGCACCGAGCGTCCCGCCGCGATCACCCACCCCAAAGCCTCTTCTCAGCCTCCGCGCACTGCGCTGGAGCAGTTGTTTGAAAACGGCGAAGAGGGCGACTTGACACCCCACCTGCTTATTCAAGCCGAAATCCGTACCATCGACGCCGCAAAAGCCATCGATATCACGGAGTCGCTGCAACTCGAACTGCCACTGTATGAAGACGAACCGCTCGACCTACACCAAGCCCGCCGTAGCACCCAAGTGATCCATCTACAGACGCAAGCGCCGCAAAGTGCACGATACACGCCGCTGCCCATAGCGCTTAGCCAAGCCGACGCACCCAAACGCCTCAGCGATGAAGCCATTGATCACCTCTACAACACCCACACTCTTGAACGCTTCGTCCAAAAACAGTTGCGCCTCGAATCTGAACCGCTCGAACCGCTTGAGCGCTTCACCAGACGGGTACGCGAAGCGCTCAGTGCGCGCAAAAGCGAAGCGCTCAAGAGCCTCAAAGGACGCTATCAAAGCCGTTTTGATCAGATGCAAGCGCAGATGGAGAGGGCCCGTGAAAAATTGGCCAAAGAGCAGCTTGATGTACAAACCAAAACTGCCGACACCCTCATCAGCGGTGCCATGGCACTCATGGGTGCTTTTTTCGGGCAAAAATCCTCAAGTAAAATCGCCACTACCCTCTCTAAAGGGACGCGGATTGTCAAAGAGCGCCAAGACGTCGGTAGTGCAGAAGCGCAAATCGAGCGATTGCAAGCCGATGATGAAGCCCTACGCGAAGAGCTTGAAGCGGCCATAGCGGCCTCTGAAGCCGACTTCGCCCCGGAGAACCATCCCATCGAGACCAGAGCCATTAGACCCAAAAAACGCGATATCCGCATCGTGCGTATCGGAGTACTCTGGAAAGTGGCTTAAGCCCTTACATGTAACAATGCGCCCATGATAAACACCAATCGTTCCAAGAAGATATTGCTTCTCTTTTTGTTGTTGCTGCTGGGATTCGCAATCTTTTTGAGCGTCATGTTCGTTAATGCCTTCAAAACCCGCAAAACACCCTCACTCTACACCTCCGAAACCTCACGCTCCCAGCGTGGCAACATCATCAGTGCCGATGGCTTTCACATCGCCACCACCCAAAAGCTCTACAAAGCGATGGTCAACACCAGAAATATCGACCCCGAAAAACGAGAGCTCTTTATCGCGCTCTTTAGTATCTACAGCGGCATTGATCCCAAAGAGCTTCGTGCCAAACTTAAAGAACGCAGCGGAACCGTGGTGCTGAGCTACCAAATCGACCCCAAACGGGCGCAATACCTCAAATCTCTAGCCTTCGAGTTGCTGCAATACAAGGTTTTTGTTGAATATGAAAGTGCAGGCGGAGAGCGTATCTTTCAGGGTTTAAGCATCCTTGAAAGCGGTGAAACGCGTGAATATCCCTACGGCACACTTCTCACGCCGCTACTTGGCTATCCGCACAAAATCGAAGATGACGGCTATACTCGGGTCTACGGGGTCAAGGGACTTGAAAAGCGCTTCGATGAGACCCTCAGCGCCCAAAAAGAGGGTCGTCAATACGGGTTGCGTGACGTCAACAACTACATGATCCTCAACCGTCGCAGCATCACAGAGCTGCCACAAAGCGGTTTTGATATCAAACTAACGATTCCCGTCACCCTACAGATCAAACTAGAACGCATCGTCGAGGGCTTCAAAGCGGAGCTCGACGCCAACGAGGTTACCGTTGTGATCATGGAGTCAGAGAGCGGCCGCATCCTCGCTCTAGCCAGCTCCAACCGCTTCCACCCCAAGGCCATCCGCAAAGAGGACTATGGCGCACTCAACACCAGCGCCATCGAGTACAGCTACGAAACCGGCTCCGTTATCAAGCCCATTACCTTTGCACTGCTGCTCGAAAAGGGGCTGGTTAACCCCTATGATCTGGTCAACGGACACAACGGACGCTTCCGCTTAGGCAAAAAGATGATCACCGACGAACACAAGATGGACCAGATGAGCGCCGAAGATGTGATCGTCTACTCCTCAAACATCGGCATTGCCCAACTTGCCCAAAAACTCAGCGGTGTCGATCTATACGAAGGCTTTTTGCGCTTTGGCCTAACCCAACCCAGCGGCATTGATCTGCCCTATGAGCGCACCGGAGTGATGCCAACCGTACGCCAACTCAACCACGAAATCTACAAAGCCACCGTGGCCTACGGCTATGGCATCCAATCTAATCTAATGCAACTACTCAAAGCCTACAACGCATTTAACAACATGGGGCGTGTACTCAACCCCCGTCTGACAGAGGGAATGATCGACACCTACGGGCGCTTTTTCCCCGCCGAAAGCCCGACTCCTCGGCAAGTAATCAGCGCCCCGACTGCAGAACGGATGAAAAAAATTCTGATCAAAACCGTACATAAAGGTACCGGCACCAGAGCCCGCACCGAAGGACTCGAAATCGGCGGCAAAACTGGAACCGCGCATATCGCCGAAAAAGGGCGCTATGTCAACAAATACAACACCTCATTCATCGGTTTTGCCAATGATGCCACCAAACACTACACCATTGGCGTCAACGTGATCCAGCCACGAAAGTCCCAGTTTGCCTCACTGACGTCCGTACCTGCCTTTAAAGCAGCCGTCGATCTGCTGATTGATGATGGCTATCTCCATCCCGATGCCCAAAAGTTTCCACTTCCCTTGCCCGAAACCAAGCACTAAAGCCAAATATTGTCAATCAGATGCGTCGATCCGACATTGGCCGAAATCAGAACAATGGTATTTTGCGGCTCAAGCAATTCAAGCGGCTTAAACGCACGGTTGACAAAAGCGATATAGTTTACATGTAAGGGTGCGCACACGTCACGCATCTGCGCTTGGATGACACTGGTGCGTCGCTCGCCCTGTATCATCAGTTTGGCACAGCGCTTGAGTGCCCGGGAGAGCTTGAGCGCCTCTTCGCGCTCCTGTGGCGATAGATAGACATTGCGGCTGCTCAACGCCAAGCCCTCCTTTTCGCGCACGGTATCGATCGGCACAATCTCCACATCCATAAAAAAATCCCGAACCATTTGGGTGATCAAAGAGAGCTGCTGGGCATCCTTCCTCCCAAAATAGGCCTGATCTGGGCGCACCAGATTAAAAAGCTTCATCACTACCGTCAACACCCCGTCGAAATGACCCGGCCGCGAAGCCCCTTCAAGGATGTACCCGCGCACATCGGGTGCGCACACCCGCACCTCATCAAGCCCGTACATCGCCTCGGCACTCGGAAAATAGAGTACGTCCACCCCGCCCAAACGACAGATGCGTTCATCCGCTTCGTATTTGCGCGGATAGCGGAGCAAATCTTCTCCCTCGAGAAACTGTGTAGGGTTGACAAAGATCGAAACCACTACGGTGTCATTGCGCACTTTTGCTGCTTCAATAAGCGCGATATGACCCATGTGTAGTGCCCCCATGGTGGGTACAAACCCCACACTGCCGCGTTGTGAGCGCCTCCAGACCTGAAGCTCTTGTGGGGAAGAAATGACCATCATGTAACTTAACCTAAGCGTGGATATAATGCGAATTATACTTTCTTACAAGACATTTTATGGACAATTACGAATACACTGAGTTACTCAAAACCTTACATGTAAAGATGCAAAACATCACCAATGTCACCAAACCAGATATGATCATCAAACGACTATCAGAGATCAAAGCGATGGAGAACGATCCTGAGTTCTGGAATGACGCCGCACAGGCTGCCGTGGTACAAAAAGAGAAGACCCAACTCGAGCGTAAACTCGAAAAATACCGTCTCACCGCCGACGCACTCAGCGATACCGCCGAACTCTTTGAGATGGCCAAGTCTGAAAAAGATGACGAAACCATCGAAACCCTCTACGCTGAAGCCGAAACACTTGAGTCTATGGTGCAGAGCATGGAAATCGCCGTCTTACTAAGCGGTGAGAATGATAGTAAAAATGCCATTGTCTCCATCCACCCCGGTGCAGGTGGCACTGAGAGCCAAGATTGGGCTTCGATGCTGCTACGGATGTACAAACGCTGGGCCGAGCGTCGCGGCTTCGATGTCGAAGTGCTCGACTACCAAGACGGTGAAGAGGCAGGCATCAAAGACGCTTCCATCATCATCAAAGGCGAGAACGCCTATGGCTATCTGAAAGTAGAAAACGGTATTCACCGATTGGTGCGCATCAGCCCCTTTGATGCCAACGCTAAGCGCCACACCTCCTTTACCTCTGTCATGGTTTCGCCCGAAATCGACGACGATATCGCTATTGAGCTTGAAGAGAAGGATATGCGCATCGACACCTACCGCGCTTCAGGCGCAGGTGGACAGCACGTCAATAAAACCGAATCGGCAATCCGCATCACCCACATTCCGACCAATATTGTCGTGCAGTGCCAAAACGACCGCAGTCAGCACAAAAACCGTGCCACAGCGATCAAGATGCTCAAATCACGCCTCTATGAACTCGAGCTGGAAAAACAAAAAGCCATCGAAGACGGCATCGAAAAAAGTGAGATCGGCTGGGGGCATCAGATCCGCTCTTATGTTTTGGCCCCCTACCAGCAGGTCAAAGATACCCGCTCCGGCATCCCCTACTCCAATGTAGCTGCCATTCTCGATGGTGATATCGACAAAGTACTCGAAGGAGTACTGATCGTGCTCAGTCAAGGAAAATAGTGCGACGTCTGCTCTTTTATGTCCTAATGCTTCTGGGTCTTGTTAGTTGCGGTCAAGAGCACTCCAACAGCCGCCCCTATCTTTTTGAGAACAGCCCCTCAAGAGGAGCGCTGAACTACCAAGAGACGCAAGAGCGCCAACAAGCGCAACTTGAAGCTCAAAACGCCCAAGAGCTCGCCCGCATCCAGATGCTCCAAGAGCTGGAGCTACAAAAACTCAAAAACAGTGGCGAACTCGAAAAAGCCCTCCTAGAGCACAATGCCACTCTGGAAAAAGCCAAGATCGACCAAGAGGTCGCCCTTTCGGCGCAGGCACTGAGCCAAACACTACATACCTCGCAAAGTAACCTTCAAAAGTGGTGGTTGCTGGCAATTATGGTTGGACTCATTGTCGTGCTCTATTTTATCTACCTGATGATGCGCAAACAGCAAGAGCTGAAGCTTCGCCTACAAAGTGCAAAAAACGCACCCATCCGGCCACCCGTGACGTTTTGATCCGGCCACCCA
>DZBC01000193.1 GCA_022729835.1 Sulfuricurvum sp.
AACGTGGTCGATCTCTGCCCCGTAGGAGCGCTCACGAGCAAAGATTTTCGCTTTACGCAGCGGGTCTGGTTTTTGACCGCTACCCCATCGGTCTGTCACGGCTGCGCGAAGGGGTGCAACA
Organism: Sulfuricurvum sp.; assembly: GCA_022729835.1. Classification (GTDB taxonomy): domain Bacteria; phylum Campylobacterota; class Campylobacteria; order Campylobacterales; family Sulfurimonadaceae; genus JAFGUB01. Next base: position 122 of record DZBC01000193.1, read on the forward strand.
TCTTCATCGATCACAACGCGCCCAAATACCAAAAAGAGCGCATCTACCGCTTCCGCCCCCGCCGCAATGACGCCGTAAACGGCCACTTTATCTGCGATGCGGGACGACTGAGCTACAAAAGCTTAAACGACCACCGCCTTACATGTAATGAGCCGAGCGCAATAGAGCGTGCCAAAATGCTTATCCAAGCGGCGCAAAACATTGCCCTGCTCGTGGATGCCAACCTCTACTGCGAACAGCTTGACGCCTTGGTTGCCTTTGCACAGCGCATCGGCGCACAGCTCTACTGCCCCAACCAATGCTACTTTGAACAGGACTTCGGCGATGATTGGCTCAGACGCCCATGGCGTGCGGCCAATCTGGCGGCCATCAACGCTTTACCAATTGATCAAAGCACGCCAAACGCAGGGCATGATCTGATCATCGGCTTTAACCACCCCGACCTAAGCACCCTTACATGTAAGCACAAAATCGCCTTCTCGACCCATGAGGGCGTAGAGGCCGATGTAGTGCTGCCGCTTCGCTCGTGGGCCGAAGAGGCGGGAAGCCTCATCAATATCGACGCTATAGTGCAGCACTGCCCCCAAGTGCTTCAAAGCGACCTGAGCACGCTTGAAGATTATCTAAAGGCGCTTGCATGAGTACCGCTGCGCTCATCGTCACCCTTGGCTCCGTGGTGCTTGCCGCACTGCTGGCACTCATGATGATTCCCGTACTGGTATGGTTGGAGCGGCGGGTTGCGGGGCTGATTCAAGACCGCGTAGGACCCAACCGCACCAACATTATGGGCTTTCGCCTCGGCGGCGTGATTCAATCCTTTGCCGATGTGATCAAGCTGGTCTTTAAAGAGGAGTACTATCCCGGCCACATCAAAACCGGCCGTGCGCTTTATATGCTGGCCCCTGCCATCACCTTTAGCGCGGCGCTGCTGGCCTTTATGACCGTCCCTTTTGCCGATACCCTAAATATCGACGGCGAAGCGCTGCGGATTCAAGCCCTTCCGGTGGAGTATGGCATCTTGTGGTACCTTGCCATCGGGGCGCTGGGGATCATCGGCGTGCTCTTTGGCGGGTGGCTGAGCCACAACAAATACTCCCTTCTAGGCACCCAGCGTGCGGGGTCGATGGGGCTTAGCTACGAGCTGCCGCTGGGGCTTGCCGTAGTCTCCATGATGCTTACCTACAACACCATCGACTTTAACGCGATGGTCGCATGGCAGACGCAGACGGTGCTGGGGTTTTTGCCTGCGTGGGGGGTGGTGGTGCAGCCGCTCGCCTTCGTGCTCTTTAGCGTCGCGCTCTTTGCCGAAACCAACCGCGCCCCGTTCAACGTCGTCGAAGGCGAAAGCGAAATCGTCTCGGGCCACATGACCGAATTTTCGGCGATGAAGTTTGCGCTCTACTTTATGGGCGAATACATTGCCATGAACTCTGCGGCAGCGGTGATTATCACGATGTTTTTCGGCGGCTATCAGCTCCCCTATCTCTCCACGCCGGAGCTGATTGAATCGTTTGGGAGTTTGAGTATCGCCTTTATGGTGATGACTCCGCTGATCATCTACTGCTTTATCCGCTGGATGCGACACAACAATGATGTCCGCCCCAGCCTCTCAAATGATGGCGGACGGCGCTTTGAGGCGCGCGTGCTCTCCATCGTGCTGCTGGTCAAACTCGTGGTGCTGGAGCTGATTTTTGCCTACTTCGCCTTTGCGCAGCCCTCCGCACTCCAAACCCAAGTGGCGGTGGCGGTGATGCAGATCGCTGTTTTTGTGCTCAAATTGATGCTCTTTAATATCTTCTTTATCGTCGTGCGCTGGACGCTGCCGCGCTTTCGCTTCGATCAGGTACAAAAGTTGGGGTGGTACTATCTATTGCCTTTAGCGCTACTCAATATCTTTATCACGGCCATCGTGATCGTGGGGGTGGGCTTATGAAAATCCGCGTCGTCGAGCGCCACGGAAGCGCGCTCAAAGATCGCCTCTATCTGCCCGCCATCTGGCAGGGGCTTAAAATCACCGCCACGCATCTGCTTAAAAACGTCGGCGACATCAAAAGCGTCGATGTGCTCGAATACCCCGAAGAGCAGCCCACCGACATCACGAGCCGTTATCGCGGTCTGCACCGCCTCACGCAGCGAGAAGACGGCAGCGTGCGCTGCGTGGCCTGCTACATGTGCGCTACCGCCTGTCCGGCGGGGTGCATCTTTATCGAGGCCGCAGAGAGAGAGGACGGCGTCGATGAGAAGATGCCTTCTCGTTTTGCCATCGATACGCTCGAATGCGTCTTTTGCGGCTACTGCGTCGAGGCGTGTCCGTGTGATGCCATCCGTATGGATACGGGCATCTTTTCGCTCATAGGCGCGCGGCGTGAGGATTTTGTGCTGGAAAAAGAGCAGTTGTTATCTCATAAAGGAGCCTTTGATGAGTGAGAGCATTATTTTTTACACCCTTGCACTCTTCCTACTCGGCGGCGCATCGGGGATGATTACCGCGCGGCGCACCATCTTTAGCGCCGCCTCCTTTATGCTTAGCATGATTGCCCTCTCGGGGATGTTCGCGCTGCTGCATCAGAGCTTTTTGTTTCTGGCGCAACTGCTGGTGGCGGTGGGGGCGATCATTACGCTCTCCATGCTCGTCATCGTCTCGGTCAATATCTCCGAGCGCTACATCCCCAAAGAGCCCCATTTGGGGCGGGCTCTTTTACTGGGCGCTTTGATCGCCGCGCCCATTGTCGCGCTCATCGTCGTAGCACTACAAGCGCACTTTACCGCGTCGTTTGCGCCGGTGCCTGAAGACTTTGGCACTTTGGCCTCTATCGGCGCCACCCTCTTTAGCGCTTGGGTGCTCCCTTTTGAGCTGATCAGCCTGCTGCTGCTCGCCGCGCTGGTGGGCGCAGTGGTCATCTCACGCAAAGGGGAGCGCTCATGACGCCGCTGCACTTTTTACTGCTGAGTGCCTTGCTCTTTGGCATCGGTCTGATCGGCGTGATCGCCAGACGTAACCTCTTTGTGCTCTATATGTCCATCGAGCTGATGCTCAGCGCCGTCGGGTTAATGCTTGCCACCTTCTCAAGACTACGCGGCGACGAAGGGGGCGCGGTGCTCTCTTTGCTGCTCATTGCGATCATTGCCGCCGAAGCAGCGGTCTTTTTGGCAATGATCATTGCGCTTTTTCGCGCAGGACGTAGTATCAACGCACATGACTTTACCCAGCTCTCTCAGGAGCAAAACGCATGAGCCTTAGCCTTCTGATTCTACTCCCCTTTGGCTCAAGCCTGTTGCTGGGCCTGCTCTATCTCTTCACCTCACTGCGCAGCGAGCGCCTGTTTGGGGCCATCGGCGTGGGTTCACCGCTGCTGATGAGCCTGATTGCGCTTGCTTTGGGTTATGGACAACTCCAAGGTGAAAGTACTTTACATGTAAGCCTCTTTACCTGGCTTGATATTGATGCCTTTGTGATCGAATTTGCCCTTAATTTCGATCATCTAAGTGCTCTAATGATGGCCTTTGTCAGCGTGATCGGTACGCTTATTCACCTCTTTGCCGTGGGCTATATGCGCGGTGATGAGGGCTTTGGGAAGTTCTTCGCCTACTTCAACTTCTTTATGGGGGCTATGGCGTTGCTGGTGCTCGCAAGCAACCCCATCATCCTCTTTATGGGCTGGGAGCTGGTGGGCTTGGCGTCGTATCTGCTCATTGGCTACTACCACCGCGAAAGTGCCAACGTCACGGCGGCCAACAAAGCTTTTATCGCCAACCGCGTGGGGGATTTCGGCTTCATCACCGCTCTGGCACTGCTCTTTGTCGCGCTTGAGGGCGGGGGGTTCTCCTTTGACGCCATCGAAGCGCAGATCGCAGGAATCGATCACGCCATGCTCTCACTCATCGGCATATTGCTCTTCGTAGGTGCGATGGACAAGCAAACGAACGTCGGCCCGGATGATGAGA
>DZBC01000194.1 GCA_022729835.1 Sulfuricurvum sp.
TTTCTTTTTTTGCGGATGCATGATCTTTTGGAGCACCTCATCGACGATATAAAAAGAGCGCGAAATGCCCCCAAAAGGGTTGAGCATCTCTTCATAATCGATAATTTCCTCATTAATGAGCCGTGCGCCGTCTTCGAGTAAGGAGCGGTTTTTGATCCGTTCATACTCATCGATGCTGATCAGATCGATCAGCGCGTTCATCTCGCGCAAATTGGCATCAGCGGCGGAGTACTCCTCTTTGAGTAGGGCCAAAAAGATGATCTGCTCTTTTTCATCCAGTTTTTTCTGCTTGAAGAAGCGATCCAGCATCACCTCTTGGGGCGTCTGCGCAATGCGCTCGCCGATGCGGCTTTCAAGCACTTTGAGCTTGCTTAGTATCCGGTCAATACCTAGAGCGTGTTCGTGCACATTGTGGCGGATCACACTCATCTTTTGGTACAGCTCGATACGGAAAAACTGATCTTGCAGGTACTCCAGATGATCGCCGTAGGGCTTGATCTCGGGCAGCACCATCTCAAGCGTTCCCTCTTCGAGCAATTTGAGCATCGGATGCGATAACGCCACGGTAGAGCCTAGTAGCTCCAGCAGGGTCATTTCACTGACTTTGAGCGGTGTAAAAGCGTGCTGCGTCACCCAGCCTAACTCCATCAAAATCTTGACGGACTGAAGATGGTTGACGTAAGCGTAGTTTTCGATGCCGAAAATCTCTTGTAGTAGCTCGCCGACTTGCATCTCCTCTTGACCGGTGATGTAGCGCTGTGTGAGTCGCTGTAAGATCTGCGTCTGCTCCCGCGTACACTTGAGATGAGAGAAGATCAGGGTATGCTCGACATGTTTGTGTTCGATGAAATCGATCAGGGGTTTCACATCTCTCCTTGGTGTGCGTACTGCTCTTTGAGTACGCGCTTGAGTATCTTACCGGTGGCGTTTTTGGGTAACGACTCAACGATATGAATAGTTTTTGGTAGCTTAAAATTGGCCAAATGCACCTTGAGAGCATTTTTGATATCAAGCGGCGTCACCGTTTTGGCATCAACCCCCTCTTCAAGCTCCACAAATGCCAGCGGCACTTCACCACTGTGCGGGTCTTTGACGCCAATCACGGCGGCCACCTTGATGTAGGAAAGCTTTTGTAGCTCCTCTTCAATCTGTCTGGGGTAGATGTTGATCCCTTTGGAGATAATAAGATCCTTCATGCGATCCACAACATAGATATAGTCCTCTTCATCCATCTTACCCAAATCTCCGGTGCGTAGCCAACCGTTGATGATGGTATCGGCTGTGGCTTCAGGGTTGCCCAAATAGCCCAACATGACACAATCGCCTTTGACGATGATCTCACCTACTTGGCCACGCGGCACCTCAACCATCTCTTCATCCACAATCTTGATCTCATAACCCGGCAACGCCTTGCCCACGGAGAGTGTCTTTTGGCGCTCCAGCGGATTGATGCAGACGGCGGGTGAGCATTCGCTCAGGCCATAGCCTTCAAGCATCTTGGCGCGGCCAAATACCTCGCCAAAGCGGTTACATGTATCTTCACTCAGCGCCGAAGCACCCGAAATAAAGGCGCGGATACTGTTAAACCAAAGAAAGTACCACGGCAACTTCGCACGGATAAGGGCGTTGTAAATGTCAGGCACACCCAAGAAGATGGTAACCCGCTTAAGCAGTGCTTGTTTGATGATATTGCTAAAAGGTAGAATCGAGCGCACAATCACTAAAGAGGCCTTCGCGTAAAAAGGCAGCATCACCATGATTGAAAAAGTAAAAGCATGAAACATCGGCAGATAAACAATAAAGCGATCTTTAGGGGTGATGCTAAAAAGCTGTGTCGCGCCGACAAGATTGGAGAAGATATTACGGTAGCTGATCATCGCCCCCTTGGGATTGCCCGTGGTGCCTGAGGTATAAAAGATGACCGCCAGATCGTCTAGCGCACGCATCACTTTTTGCTCCTGAGTACTGGGGCGGATGGTGCTGATTTCAGTAAAAAGAACATGATGCGCATCCACAATCGGCGCTTCATCGATCCAAATGGTACGCACCAGAGGGGTCTTTACATGTAAGTGTTGTACCTCTTGGACCATTTTGATCGAAGTCACCAGAAGTTTTGCGCCGCAATCATTAAGAATATAGAGATATTCACTCTCTTTGAGCAAAGAATTGACGGGCACAGCCACTGCACCGATCCTTGACGCCGCAAAAACCGTGATGGCGAACTCTTCACAATTGGGCGTAATGATCGCCACACGGTCCTCCGCCTCGACGCCGGATATCTCCAAAAAACGGGCAAAAGCGTCTACTTTGGCCAAAAACTCTGCATGTGTCGTACGACGCTCATCAATAAAAATCACCGTATCATTTGGATGCGTCGCCGCGTTCGCCACCGCCATCTCATAAAAATTCTGATAAGGATAGTGCAGCATCAGAATCGGTACTCCACGCCCAAGGTCACCAGATAGGCTCTGGCGTTTTTGAAATCACCCGCGATCCCGATCTCATTATCTTTGATATTGCGCTCTTGCTTGATATCCGCCAGCGCGGCCGCTCCGACGCTCCAGTGTGCATCATAGACATAACGCGCTCCCATAGAGGCAATCCACGCATCAGAATCAGGCAACTCGAAATTGAGCGATTTCTCAGGCACTGGCGTCTCATCGTAGGCCACGCCCGCCATCACAACCCACTGTTCATAAGGCTGCGTCACCCCAAGGCGTATGGTATTGGTATCAGACCAATCTTTGGTGATCGGATCGTCAAAACTAGAGGTAAGCGCTCCGATAGAAGCTTCATAGTCAAAATCAAGTTCTTCATAAGCCGACCAGAAACTCCGCTCATACACCAGCTCCACCGTCGTGCGGTTCTCGAAGGTATAAGCCGCCGCTAGGCTCAGTGAAGCCGGCAAAGGCACGCTCACCTCTGCATCTCCGTCGTAGAGCTTGTTGCCGCTGTAGTCACTGTTGTCAGGAAAATAGAGCTTTGCCTCACCTACTTCGGTGAGATCAACGTTGGAGCGGTAGGTGGCCGCGAGGGATAGTGAGGGTAGCGGCTTGTAGGTAAGCGCCAAATTGTAGCCAAAATCCCAAGACTCCCCTTCCAGATCGCGCGACGCAAGCGACTGACTTTGCACAATGCCGCTGCTGTGCACAAGGCGCACACCCACACCGACGCCAAGCGTGTCATTGATGCGATAAGCAACCGTCGGATTGACCTCTACCACCTGAAGCGTGAACTCTTTGGCGTAGCCGCGTGCGGGCTGATCCTTCCAGCGTTTAGAGAGGCCGCCGGGCACCACAATGCTTAAGCCAAACACCACGTCGCCAATCATCGGCGAAACATAGTGCAGCGTAGGCACCAAAAACGACTCCGTTTCAGACGAGATATCGGCACTACTTTGCGCGACTTTGCCCACAAAATCGATACCGCTAAGCCCGATATAAGTCATATCGATCTCGAGCGCATGCACATGAGAAAGTGCCATATTGGCCGGATTGTAATACGCCGCGTCAGCACCGTGAGCATGAGCCACATACGCCGCCGAAAGCGCCATCGCATTGAGCGAATTTTCGGGGATTTTATATCCACCACCAAAAAGGACCGCCGAAGCGGTCAGAGAGATTAGGGCTATTTTTGTCATGATTCATCACTCCATTAGGCTATAGAGCAGTGCGATCTCGCGATCCCAGATGCTATCGTCGATTGTCTCCAAAATAAGCGGGATATCATCCATGCGCGGATCGTTCATGATATAACGAAACGCTTCAAGACCGATTTTGCCCTTGCCGATGCTTTCGTGCCGATCCACATGGGAGCCAAGATCAGGCTTCGCGTCGTTAAGGTGCATCCCCTTGAGATAGTCAAACCCGACAATGTTACCAAATTGTGCCATAGAGATATCATAAGCCTCTTTGGTGCGGATATCATAACCCGCGCTAAACATGTGACAGGTGTCGATACAGACCCCCGCGCGCGCCTTGTCATGAACGCGCTCGATGATGTAAGCGAGATGTTCAAACCGCCACCCCAGATTGCTTCCCTGCCCTG
>DZBC01000195.1 GCA_022729835.1 Sulfuricurvum sp.
CGCCGCGTCGCGCATCGATTCGTAGCCGTAGATGCTATGTGCCGCGCGCCGCTTCACCGCCTCTACCACGAACGGCGGCGTCATGATCTCCATATCCGCCACCCACATCGGCATCACCGATTCGCTGCCAAAGAGCCGCATCATCGCGCGGTACTTCTCGGCATTGCTCTGCGACCGATCTATCGGCGTATCAAAATGCCCCCAATACCCCTCCATTCTCAACACTCAATTTTCAATTTTCAACTTCTTCCAAACGCTCATCTGCGCTATCGAATGTTGAAACTTCCGCGCACTCTCGCGGATCACAAACGGCACATCATGGGTATCGAGCAGCTCGAAATGGCTCAACAGCAGCGCTTTAAGCCCCTCTAGTGTGCGCACCTCAGCGCCCTGCTCATCCACGTAACCGCCGATCCAGCGCTCTTTTGGGGTGTACTCCTCAAGCCAAGTATAAGGTGAAGTGAGCACCAAGATCCCCTCCCCTTCGAGCCGCTCATGAATCGTGTTCAAAAAGAGCGCGGGGTCGTAAAGCCGATCGATCAGATTGGTCGCCATAATCAAGTTATAGCCCATAAATTGGGGCTTAAGGTTGCACGCATCACCTTGCCAGAACTGCACTTTTTCCCTTACATGTAAGAGAGAAAGCTCTTCAAGGCTACGGCGCTGCACACTACTGATCACCCCCTCTTCAAGTCGCTCATAAACGATCTCTCCTTGCTCTTGCATCCGCGTGGCCACGGCGATGAACCGCGCCGAAAAATCGATCCCCGTGACGCTCTCAAAATGACGTGCCAGTTCAAACGATGCCCGTCCTGTCGCACACCCCAGATCGAGTGCCCGCGCTACGGGAATATCAAGCGTGTAGCCGATGGCCAGACGGGCACATTTAACAGCAAAGTTCTCCACATCAAAATACTCCTCGCCCCATTGAAACGCGCAGTACTGCGCCACCAGCGCATCACTCTCATAGATATCGGTATCAAAACTCACAGCGGCTCCTTTAAGCATGCGAAAACCCGCATGTTGGTAAAAATGACGGCGAAAAGCGTAGCGCGAAAAGCGCATCAGCTCATTGCCCGTACTCATAAAACTGCCGCCTTTCATCAGATTGTGCTTCCCATCAAAAGTGGGCGTCGAGAAGTCATCATAAAGCGGATGGGGCGCGAAGCCCTCAAAGCCTTCAATGGGGCTCTGCGTCCACTGCCAGACGTTGCCCATCACGTCGCCGATCCCCTTACATGTAAAGCGGTTGACGGGAGAGGGCGAAGCGAAGTGCTCTAAGTTGAGGTTAAACGCCGAAGCGTCTAGCTGTGGCACATCGTCAAGGTTGCAGTGATCGCGTAGACGCATCCACTCCGCTTCACCCATCAGCCGATACGGTGTACCCTCTCGCTCACCCCGATAGCGACAATAGGCCATCGCCTCAAGATAGTTCACCTCCACAGGCCAATCCGGCGGCATCTCGATGAGGCGATCCAGCACGCGCAGCTTCCACGCAGAACCCTCGCGCACCCAAAAGACGGGATGCTTGGCAGAACGAAGTTCTAAAAAGCGCCGCCCCTCTTCATCCCAAAAGCGCATCGTCTCATAACCGCCCTCCTCCACAAAGGGCAAAAACTCTCCGTTGCTGATCAAAAAGCGCGTCATCTCAAAGGCCGCTACCTCTTTATGTGCCATGCCGTATTCGTTGTCCCAGCCATAGAGGTGATGCTCTCTGCCCTTGCCCAGCTCCGCAACGCCCGCTTCGATACGCACGAAGTCATTAAACGGTGCGACTCCGCTCTGTGCACAAGGCGTAAAACGCGCATCTTGGCGCACCCACTCAAGCGGCATCTGTCGGTGCAAAACGCTGGAGGTCTCGATATGGATGCGTTCATGCTCGCACCCCATCAAAATCACCCAAAAAGGATCCTCCTCTTTGATAGGAAGGCTCAGCGGCAGGGTCTCTATGAGCGATTCGACCAGGCTGCGCACCTTTGCGCGGTAGCTGCGTACCTGCGCCACTTCGGGCCAGCCGTGGTGCGGATCGCTCATGTCATCCCACGCCATCTCATCCACTCCGATGGCAAAAATAGATTCAAAATGAGGATTGATGCGCCGTTCAATCAATCCTACAAGCATCAGCTTGTTGACATAAAAAGCCGCCGTATGACCAAAGTAGAAGATCATCGGATGGCGGGTAGGCTCGCTTTGGCGGTAGAAGACCTCATCATCGGCCAAAAGATCAAAGAGCGACTCAAAAAGGGCGTATCCATTGCGAAAATAGTCCAGAATTTCGCGTCGTTTTTGGTTGGTATCAGACCCGATTAGGGTTGGTGGAAGTAAATTTTGCATGGTTTTATTGTAGCAAAAAGAGGCGTGTATCCATGCAGCGCAGCCTACATGTAATGGCCTTTTTATGTCGGTTGATAGCCTAAAGCCCAAGCGTGCTACAATATTGCCCTTTTGATATAAACCACGGAGGCCCTGATGCGGAGCGATTTTGATTTTAAAACCCTGTTTGAAACGAACCGCGATGCAGTCATGCTACTGGATGAAAACGGATTCATAGGGTGCAATCAATCCACGTTGCTTCTTTTTGGCTGCTCCAGCGAAGAGGAGTTCTGCTCCTTTCATCCCGCCCAGCTCTCTCCTGAACTTCAGCCCTCGGGCCGCTCTTCACTCTCGCTCTCCAAAGAGCACATCACCCAAGCCTACGCCAAAGGCAAGAGGCACTTCGAGTGGCTACACCGAAAGCCAAACGACGGTTCCCTCTTTGACGCCGAAGTGACGCTCTTGCTCATCCCCCATCAGCCGCGCCCCCTGCTTCAAGCCATCGTCCGCGACATTACGGAGCAAAAGAGGCTCAAAAGCGCCCTGCAAACCAAAATCGATCTGCTCGAAAAAGGGCCCGTCGCCGTCTTTCGCTGGCAACTTAGCGAAGGGTGGCTCATCGAGTACGTCTCTTCCAACGTCGAAGAGGTACTGGGCATCAGATACCACGCCCTGCGCGACAATGCGGTGCGTTTCTCGGACTTTATCCATCCCGAAGATCTGGAATACATCAGCAGCGAAGTGAGCGGTTACCTCGCGCAAAAAGAGCGCTCCTTCTATCAAGAGTACCGCATGGTCGGGCGCAGAGGGGAGATCTGGGTAGAGGATTTCTCTATCGTCGATTACGATGAGCAGGGGCACGCCTTGGGCATCAACAGCTACCTGCTTGATATCAGCGCCAAGAAAAAGATCGAAGAGCTTAATTTTTATCTGCTCAACTACGACTCGCTCACCGCCCTGCCCAACCGACAGCGCCTCAGCCGCGACATCGAAGCCAGAGCGCCGAAAAGCTGTGTTCTTTTTAACATCGACGACTTTACGGAGATCAACGACTTTTTCGGGATGCGCATCGGCGATTCGATCATTATTCAAGTAGGCAACTATCTGCAATTACTGGGCTACAAACCCTACCGACTCGGCGGTGACGAATTTGGAATTTTGTTCTATGAGGAGCTAAGCATTTCGCAAATCGAGCACAAAGTTCAGACCATTCTTGAGATGATCAACGAACACAGCTATATGGCGGAAGATCAAGCGATCAACATCTATATGACCGCAGGCATCGCGCTGGGTAACCTCAAAGTGGTCAACCGCGCCGATATCGCCTTACATCTGGCCAAAGAAAAAAAGCTCCGGCTCGCCTTTTACGAAGAGAACGAAAACATTGAAAGCCGCTACCGCCATAACATCGAAATGACCACCTCGATCAAAAAAGCAATCATGGGAGCCACTTGCAAATTCAACCAAGCAACCAAGCCAATATCTTCTAACCTTACTTTTCTAGCTTTTTAAAAAACTGATTTGGAGCTATTGACTCTGTTTGTGCAGTTTTTTGGCTCATTCGTACTAAATTATCATTTTTCACTCCATACTTTATGGTTTGGGTTTGATTTTGGGACGATTTTTTCTTACTTTTACCTGTAAAATCAAGTAATCATTTTTAGACTTTGATGAATACAAATAGAGAGTATCCCAAAGGCTAAAACAGAAGCTACTTTTG
>DZBC01000196.1 GCA_022729835.1 Sulfuricurvum sp.
GCTTGTATGTTGAGTGCCTAATCGATAGCCTATCAGGCCTGTAAATAGCGCCGAAATGATCAGAAAGAGCACTGCGCTATGAGGCGTATCAAGCCGCTCGACCAACACCAGTGCAACCAAAATGAAGCCGATGGAGCCAAAAAGTCGGATTTTTCCGTACCGTTCCTTGCCGATGCGCTCTAGCGCAATCACTTCAATGTAAGGCAAAGTGAGGCTCAGACCGATCCCCAGCGTGATGTTGCAGAGCATTAGCGCCCAAAACGATTCAAGCGCTACATAAAATCCCATTGTGCTCATCAGCATCAATCCTAAAGCCGCGTTGAAAGTACTTCGATGGAGTTTCAGGCCCCGAAGAAAGGCAAAGGGAACAATGAAGCGTACCAGCGGCGCAGTAGCAAAGATGATGCCGATCTGCGACGGAGAGAATCCGACCATATCGAGCACTTTGGGCATAAAAATGATATGGACGGCAACCACGGCGAAGTAAAAAAAGTAAAACGCACCGACCAAAAAAGAGATCATTGTTGCGGTTCGTAGATAACGGCGGTACTACTGATCAAATCGTGCAGGGCTCTGCGGTCTTTGCGAAAAAGCGCCACAAAAAAGCCCATAAACAGAGGTAATGCGGAGAGAAAATAGCCCAAAAATCTAAAGCTTAGCTGCCACCATGAGGCACGTTCAAAACTCACGGCATCCACGACGCGAATACGTGCCATCTTCTTGCCGGGGGTCTGCTCAAACACGCGCCAGAACGAGACGTAGACCAGCATGGACAGGAGCATTTGCAAGATAGAGATCAGCGGATCAGGTGCGTTGGTGAGAGGTTGACCTTGTGCGACGACAAGATCGATGGCTCCGGCGCTGTGCATTTGGTCGCGTCCGAAAAACAGCATAAACAGTAGACTAATCGGAAGACCGATCATAAACAGATCGGTGACAAAGCCCAGCGTGCGCGTCCAAAAACCTGCATAGATAGGGCGGGGTGAAGGAAGGTATGTGCTTGATTTTCGTTGACGGACATGACGCCACTTCATTTATTCAGCTCTTTTTAATAGTTAATTTATGGCTGATTTACCAAGCGATTTTATACTTTCGTCGTTGTCAGTTAACGAGCCATTAATTGATACACACCATTCATACACTCCTTAACATTCGAAGCCCCTCTAAGCCACTTCCTTGGAGCGAGGCGGAGAATGATTCTCCATCTTCGTTTTGTTACTTTTTGGCGTATCGGCGGCGGTCGGTCGGATCAAGATAGCGTTTGCGAATGCGGACGTTCAGCGGCGTGATTTCGAGTAGTTCATCGTCTTCAATCCACTCCAGCGCTTTTTCAAGGTTCATATCTCTAGGCGGTACCAGTTTGATCGCTTCATCGGCTCCGCTTGAGCGGACGTTGGACTGTTGTTTGCCTTTGATGGGGTTGACGTCGAGGTCGTTGGAGCGTGAGTGCTCGCCGATGATCATGCCAGCATAGACTTTGGTCTGCGGAGCGACAAAAAGAGCACCGCGATCTTGAAGGTTGAAGAGCGAGTAGGCGAGCGCAACACCATTTTCCATTGAGATCAGCGCTCCATATTGGCGTGATTCGACGCTGCCAGAGTAGGGGCGGAATTCCATAAACGAGTGGTTCATGACCCCTTCACCCTTGGTATCGGTGAGAAATTGTCCGCGAAAACCGATCAGGCCGCGCGCGGGAATCTCAAACTCGATACGTTGATAGCCTTCGCCCATCGGCAACATGGACTTCATCTCCGCCTTACGTTTACCCAGGCGCTCGATGATGGTGCCGCCAAACTCTTCAGGCAGGTCAACGACAAGGTGCTCAAACGGTTCGCATTTGACCCCTTCAATCTCTTTGACGATAACTTCAGGTCGGCCAATACCAAACTCATACCCTTCGCGGCGCATGTTTTCAGCCAGAATGGTGATTTGTAACTCACCGCGTCCCGAAACTTGAAACTTCCCTTCTCCGACCACTTCAAGACGCATGGCGACGTTGGTTTTCATCTCTGCTTCAAGGCGGTCTTTGAGCTTGTTGGAGGTGACGTGTTTGCCCTCTGTGCCCGCAAGCGGAGAGTCGTTGACGGAGAAAACAACGGTCAAGGTTGGCTCTTCGATGTGCATTGGGTCAAGTGGCATTGGATTGGTAGGGTCGACGATGGAGTCGCCGACATCGACGGTTTCAAGTCCGGCGATAGCAACGATGTCGCCCGCTTCTGCCGTGTCAATCTCCATGCGGTGCAGACCGTGAAAGCCGATCAATTTGCTCACACGACCTCTAACCTGTTCGCCATCAGCCTTGGCCAGTAGGATGTTGTCGCCTTTGGAGATCGTGCCGTTAAAGATACGTGAAATGCCGATTTTGCCGACGTAGTTGTCGTAGTCGAGCGTGAAGACCTGCGCTTGTGTTGGGTTCTCTTTGCTGCCCTCGGGTTCGGGAATTTTGCCCAAAATGGTTTCAAAAATACACTCGAAATTACTGTCGGGATCATTCATATTCAGTTTGGCCATGCCATTACGAGCAGCGGCGTAAATGATGGGGAAGTCGAGCTGATCCTCAGTAGCATCCATAGCGACGAAGAGGTCAAATACTTCATCGACGACGCGCTCGGGATCAGATGAGGGCTTGTCAATTTTGTTGATAACAACGATGGGTTTTTTACCCAGACCCAGCATCTTTTTGACGACGAATTTGGTTTGTGGCATAACCCCTTCATAGGCATCTACCAACAGCAAAACACCATCTACCATCTTCAATACACGCTCTACCTCGCCTCCGAAGTCGGCGTGGCCTGGAGTGTCGATGATGTTGATTTTGTACTCTTTATAGCGAATGGCCGTATTTTTGGAGAGGATGGTGATACCACGCTCTTTTTCGAGGGCGTTGGAATCCATGGCGCGTTCTGCAACGTGTTCGTGGGAGGTGAAGGTTCCAGATTGTTTGAGCAAGCCATCAACAAGTGTGGTTTTTCCATGGTCAACGTGTGCAATAACGGCAATATTTCTGATCTTTTGCAAGGCGATTCCTCTGTTTCCGCATTTAGGAGGCGGAAAAAATTTTTGCAATTTTAGCGAAGTTTTATTGAATCTTTGATTGAGACATCATGGAGGCGTGGTTACATGTAACGCTTCAAAGTGGAATGTGAATTGCTTTCATTGATTATTATTCCCTTTCAAGGAGGCGGTTATGATCGTGGTTAATGCGAAAGAGAGCAAAAAAAGCAGCGATCTCTCCCAAGGGTTCTTAGGTGCCAAGCCCGAAAATGGTAGACGATTTTCTGATATCTTGTCGCTTGTGGAGCGTCTTAAAGCGAGTACCAAAGAGGACACAGCGAAAGAGAAAAACGTTTTGTCGGTAGATCAACTTCAAGCGATCAAAGGGTTACTGCAACCCTCTGTTGCTGTAGTCACAAAGACAAGCCAGCAAGAGATAGGTAAAGGGGCCACCGATAAGCCAATGCAATCAAGCATTGTCGCCAAACCAACCCAAAGTGAAAGTGCGCCAACACGCCCATCCAAAGAACAGATGCTCTCCGTGCTCTTAGGCGCGTCGCCGGAGCTGGTCGAAGAGGGTGAGAGCATGGAGTCGCTATCTGCGCTGCTTCAGCCTAAAGTAGTAGAGCAGTTGAGTGATCAAGAGTTTAAAAGTACTCTCATCCATGCCAAACAGCAGCTTAGAGCACAGATTGAAACGGTGCTTAAAGCGCAGCAGATCGAGATCAAAACAATGCCACAAAGTCTCAAGGGACTCTACGATTTAGCACTAAAACTACAGATCAATGTTGAGACCATAACCCTAGAGACCCTGCAGGTTAAAACCGAATCCGTGGTGAGCACAGTAATGCGCTTGCCGATTCTGATCCAACAAGGCCAAACTGTGGCCCCTCAGGCCTCCGCCTTGCGCAGTGCTTTGAGCCGAAGTGCCGAAAAAAGCGAAAATGAAAACCGCCCGAACGATCAGCCCCTCAAGGCGTTGCTCTTAAGCACGTCTGAGCCACAAAAGACGCAGCAAATCTCCTCTGTCTCTGCAAC